>SLBH01000353.1 GCA_007126415.1 Spirochaetales bacterium | reverse complement strand
GGCATGTTCGCAAGAAAGGGTTGCGGACGAGTTTCAGCCCTCGGAGTCTCATGAGCGCTACCGGGAAGGCTTGCAGCGGTTTGGGCTAAGCGAGACCGCGCTCGGGAGCGACTGGATTCGCGCCGCGGAGGCGGCACTGGAGCAACCAAGCGAGGTCGATCTGCCGTTTGCCGAGGAGCTTGAGCTAGAAGCCGCGCGGGCGGAAGCAGCGGGGTATCGCTTCAGCGCGGTGCGAGGGCAACGCATTCGAGTTGAGGTGCACCGGTCCGATAATCAGCCGGTGAGACGTGGCGAGGTGGATACAAGCGAGCGCGCCGAGTTCGAGGTATTCGTCGACGTATTTCGTGCGGGCGACGACGGTGAGAGCATAGATGAGCTGGTTGCGAGCTACTCGCGAGAGAGTAGCGGGCTGGAGTTCGAGCCGCGGCGCGACAACGTTTACATCTTGCGCGTCCAGCCTGAGCTACTGCGCGGTGGCCGCTTCACAGTGACGATCGAGACCGAACCGGCGTTGGGATTCCCGGTTGAGGATCACGGAGTAGAGGATATCTTGAGTTTCTTTGGATCGCCGCGTGATGGTGGTGCTCGAGTGCACGAGGGCGTCGACGTCTTTGCTCCACGGGGCACGGCGGTAGTGGCGGTGTCGCCCGCGGTTGTGCGGAGGGTAGGCACACGCGACCGTGGCGGGAAGGTAATTAGCCTGTACGACGAGGAACGGGGTCTCATCTACTACTACGCGCATCTGGATGAACAACACGCAGAGCAGGGAGCGCGCGTTGAGGCGGGGGAAAGAATCGGTACGGTTGGGAATAGCGGGAATGCCCGAACTACTCCGCCGCACCTGCATTTCGGAATTTACGAACGGCGCTGGAACGCAGTCGATCCGTGGTATTTTCTGTACGACAGGAGCGCGGGAGCTCCTGAGCGCGCCAATGCTTCAGACGGAACCGGGCGGCTTGCGGAGCTGGCTGTGGGCGAAGCGCCTGTGTACTCTGCGGTTGGCGAGACACGTGAGGTTGTGACCATGCTCGAGCGCGGTGTCCGCGTGACCGCGGTAGGGCGGATCGCCGGGTACTACCGCGTCCCGCTCTCGGCCGGCGGATTCGGCTTTATCGCCGAGGCTGCGCTTGAGTTCGGCCTCGACGATGAAGCATAGCGTTTAGTGCGGAAGTAGAGAGTGTAGGCCCGGCCGGGTCTTGCCCGGCGGTCTCATCGGTCGTCACGGCGCAGAGCGAGTACGGCGTCGTGAATCGCCGGGTTGGCGGCGATTGCGCTGCTGCCGGTGGGGTTGTCTTTGCCGTCGATATCGCTAAACCGGCCGCCGGCTTCCTCAATAATGGGCTTCAGCGCCGCGATATCCCAGAGATTCATGATCGGGTCTATCATGGCCTCGGCTCGTCCGGTTGCCACGAGTAGGTAGCCGTAGGCGTCGGCCCAGGTGCGCGCGTGTCCGAAGGCGTCATAAAGGCGCCGCCCGAACTCCGGCTGTAGCCGAGCCATCTCGGCGGGGTCGGTCAGCATGAGCCACGCGTTCGAAAGGTCGGCCTCCGAACTTACCGTGGTGGGGGTGCCTTGAAAGCTGCACCCGGCGTTGCGGGCCGCCGAGACGGTTTCTCCGAGCGCGGGGTTGTGAATCACTCCGAGTAGCGGTTGTTGCTCGTGAAGGAGCGCAACAAGGACGCAATAGAGCGGGATGCCCTTGACGAACGACTTGGTGCCGTCGATTGGGTCGAGAACCCAGGTGAAGGGGCTCCCGTGGCTACCGCCCTCGCCGAACTCCTCGCCGATGACCGCGTGCTCCGGGTAGCGCTCAAGAATCCGCGCTCGTAAGAGCGACTCCGATTCCCGGTCGGCGACCGTAACCGGCGAGTTGTCGGCCTTGCGTTCTACGTCGATCGGCTGCCTGAAATAGCGAAGTGTCAGATCGCCTGCTTCCTGCGCAATCTGCTCGGCGAAGGAGCGGACTGTTTGGAGCTCGTTCGTATCAAGTGGTAGAGTTTTCATAGGTTTCCCTTCATCTCGCGTGCTTGCTCACGCTTCATATCGCGTGCCTTGATGGTCTCGCGCTTGTCGTGCAGCTTCTTGCCTTTGCAGAGCCCGATTTCTACCTTTACCAGCCCGTTCTTGAGGTAGATCGTGAGCGGCACCAAGGTATAGCCTTTCTCGGTCACGCGACGTCGAAGGCGCTTGATCTCTTGTTTATGCGCGAGCAGACGGCGTTCGCGAGTCGGCTTGTGGTTGTGGATGTTGCCGTGGTCGTACTCGCTGATGTGCAGTGCTACTAGATACAACTCATCATCGCGAATGCGCGCGTGCGAGTCGGCAAACGAGAAGCGCCCGGACTTAATCGATTTCACCTCGGTGCCTTGTAGCTCGATGCCGCACTCAAGCGACTCCTCGACGCTGAAATCGTGAAACGCTTTCTTGTTTCGGGCAAGTTGTGATTGTCCCATGCGTATGGTGCCTTATGATTCCTTTGATTCTTCGCGATTCTGCTCTACGGTAGCTATCAATCACCGCGGCAGTCACGACTCTGAGTGCGCGGATCACTCCTCGGCGGCAACGAGCGCCACCCTGAAGCTTAGAAACGGGCTGCTCCAGTACTTCGGCTGCGCGCCAACTGCCGCAAGCGAGAGATCGTCGGGGCGATTGGCCCAGGAGCCTCCGCGTACCGCCCGAAACGGGATCGCGTCCTGCAACGGCTCGTGCGCGCTCGCGAGATCGCTCGTTTGGCTATGAAACGGCCGAAGCGCGTAGTCTGCCGGGAGAAAGGCGGAAGCGGTCCACTCCCAGGTGTTTCCCATAAGATGATAAAACCCTAGATTCCCGGCGGTGGCCTCCGCCACTCCCGCAGGCGCCGTCAAGAAACCGTTGCGGAATACGGGGTCGAACAGATCGGCGCCGTCGAGCTGCGCAACGAGTTCCCACTCCTCGGAGGAGGGGAGCCGCGCGACGAAGTTGGTACCCTCATCCGTGAGTTGCTCGTTGAACCATGAGACGAACGCTTCGGCCACCGGGTACGACACGTAGCGGACCGGTTGTCGTAACCATGTTTCGAGGTCGAACTCAGCGGCTGCGTCGCGTTCGGCCTCTTGATCGCCGGTTGCGTGCTCGGGCCGGGAAGCATGCTCGGCGAGGTGATCTTGTGTCACAAGCCGCTGCTCACGGAGGTCCTCGGTGTGCTCCGGCCCCCATTCCGGCCGGTCTGCGAGGAACCGCTCAAACAGCGCGTTGCTCACCGGAGCGCGCATCAGGCGAAACTCCCCGGACTCCACAACGTGCGGCGCCCGAAGACGTTCAAGCGGTTGGGGGGCATCGCGTTGCATCCCGATGAGCGACTCAACCGCAGGAACGCGTACAAACTCGACCTCCGCGTGTTCCTCGAGGCCCGGCGTGTCGAGTTCAATCGGGACCTCCTCTTGCGATGCGGCGGCGATCGCGGTGTCGAGGCGCTCGCGAGCACCGCGGTACCAATCGCTTGCGGCAACGCGCTCATCGAGGTCGGCGGGCGTCACCGCCGCGAGAAGCTCAAAGAATGCGTGTGAACTGTTCTGAAGATGTATAATATTATGCACAATTTCGAGCACAGCCGGCCCGGATACCACGCCGCCTGCGGCTCGGTCGGTCGCGAGCGCTCCGAGATAGTCGGCCGCCGCGCCCTCGTGCTCGAGCAGTGCGCCGGTGACGCGCAGAAGATCGGATGCGGTTAGCTCTTCGCCATCTGCCGGGTGAGCGTCGCGGTTAGGACCGATGCGCGGGATCAGCGTGTCACGCTCGAGCGGCTTATGCTCGGGCTTGGCGTACCAAGCGCGGACCGCGTCGGTGAGAACGGCTGGGCGAGGGCGACGGACGGTCGGCGGCTCGCCGAGCGCCCAGTGCGCGAACTCGGATGCTGCGGCAGTGAGCAGCCCGTGGGGGTCGCGCAACTCGAGCTTCCGCGAGAGCGGACGCGTGCGGGGTCGAAACGGAACGCGAAAGACTTGGTTGCCGGCCTCGTAGGTGAAACTCTCGTCGGCAAACCACGGATGCGTGAGCCGCACCTCGCGCGCACCACGGTCGAGAAACACCGTGGTTGGGGTAGAGCCGACGCGGCGTCCGTCGATATACACGGCGCTCCCGGCCGGCGTGCTGTGAACTCGCACGTTGACTCCGGGGTTGCGCAGAGCGGGCACCATAAATATCGCTGCAAAAACCAGCGCGATTATCGTCACCAAGAGGGCCGGTAGATAATGCTCGGGGGCAACGCCGAAGACCGGCCGCAACTTAACCGGCGGGGGCGTTAACTCCTCGGGGCCGGACGAGGAGGCCTCGGCCGGTTGCTTGCGTTCGGCCGGTTTCTTTTTCATAGTTCGGCAAAGTATATTGACAAGCTGTTGCGCTTGTCAATTCGAGCGGGGTGTGGTAGCGTCCGATGGCTATGAACGAGCGCTATCGCGCGTTTTCGCAGCGCCTTGTGAGCGAGACCGAACGCTTTCTGACATGGCGGCGCGTACGCAAGCACCGCAAGCTCGAGCGTCTCAAACAGAAGAGCGTCATCCTGGACTGGGTGGAGGCGTTTCTCTGGGCGGCGCTGGTAGTGTTGCTTATCAATCAATATCTCCTGCAGGCATACCAAATCCCCACCGGCTCAATGAAGGACACGCTGCTCGTGCAGGACCGAGTGTTCGTCGATAAGCTTGTATTCGGCCCCGAGCTGATACCGGGCATGGCAAAGTTGCCCGGGTTTCGCGAGCCGCAGCGCAACGAGGTCGTGATCTTCGAGAACCCCGCGTATGTCAGCCGCGGACCGGCGTTCGAGGTGCTGCAGCGGGTCATTTATATGCTGACTCTATCGATGGTTGATATCGATCGCGATGAGCACGGCATGCCGCGTGCCCAGTTTTTGATCAAACGCGCGGTCGGAGTGGGACATGACCGTTTTCGCTTGCGCGACGGAGAGCTTCAGATACTGCCACAGGGCGAAGACGGCTGGATGAGTGAGGCAGCGTTTCAGGACAAAGCCGAGATCAGCTATCCGGTGAACCGAATGCTCGACCCCGAGGATTACCCCGCGATTCGTGGCGGTGCGGTAGTTTCGGCGTACCGCGACTTGGGAATCGGTCCACCGAGCTTCGCGCGCGAGGCGATGAGCGAGTTGCGTACCGTCGGCTACCCCGACGCGATCTACTTCAACAAATGGCGCGAACGGACGCAGTTGATGGCGCAGCCGCACGATCGTAGCACGCGCCACGCGGCATTGCGGCACGAAAACGGATGGTATATTCCCGAGAACGGGATGTTGATGCTCGGTGATAACCGCGACAACTCACTTGATGGGCGCAACTTCGGTCCGGTGGACGCAGGCCGCGTACTGGGTCGCGGCATGATCAAGTACTGGCCGCTCAATAGGTTCGGTCCTATTGAGTAGTTTCGTCGGGTAAGCGATATGCGCAAAGGTTCTTCGCGCTCGCGCCGCTTCGGTCTTGGTCGCACCGCGCGTTCTGCTCAGGCGCCGTCTTCCCGTCGGCAGTTTAGCCTGTACCACCGTGGACAGCGACCGCCCTCGTTGCTTCGGCGGGCGCTGCGAGTTGTCGTTCTCCTGTTCCTGACGGTTCAGGTGCTGTCGGCGTTCTTTGTCCAGTCATACGCGGTGCGCTCCGAGGCGATGCTTCCGACGCTCGAGAGCGGCGACCGAGTGCTGTCGGTGCCGTTGCTGTACGGACCGACGGTGCCGTTGACCGGGCGTCGCCTGCCGGGAGTTAGCGGGCCTCAACGCGGCGAGCTCGTCCTCGTTGAGCCGCCGTATTACGAGCGGCCTTCGCTTGCGGTGCGGCTCGTCGACCCGGTTGTGCGTTTTTTTTCTGCGCAGCGGCTGTCGCTGCACCGCGGCGACGAGATCTGGCGCTCACCGGTAGTGGTGAAGCGCGTTCTGGCGCTGCCCGGCGACCGTATACGCTTTGAAGACTATCGGGCACAGGTGGT
>SLBH01000343.1 GCA_007126415.1 Spirochaetales bacterium | reverse complement strand
CGGCCGGAGTGGTCCAACACCATGATGGCGCAGCTCAACAGCGCCTACGAAACCGTGCGGTCGTACCTTGACGAGCACCCTACGCAGTACGGGCTCAAGGAGCGCGCCGAGCGCTACCGCAACCGGGGTGGCGCCGACCGCAACGCCTCGGCTCGCTCGGCCGGGACCGCGTCCCGACGCTCGAGCGATAATACGAGCGCGGCTTCAGATCACCCGCGTTTCTATGCCGCTTACCAGGAGCCGTTCAACCCCGCCTTCTTGCGCGCGTTTTCCCGCGCCACCGACATCTTACTCGACGGCGTGTTTCAATACTACCAGTACGGGCTGCAGAACGTGCACCTGCGAGCCGAGGGCAACCTGCGCAGTCGCTATCGCGGCGCGTTGCGCCGCGTGCGGAAAGCTCTTGAGCAGCTCGAGCAGATTACGCCAAACGAGCAGCTGAACCGCCACGAGTCCGAGCGAGTTACCCTAACGCTACGCTTCGCGCACGCCTTCTTCCGGAGTATGCAGATCGACAAATTCTTCACCCCTTCAAGCGGCGGATTCGAGACCAAAGCGTACCGCCACTATCGCCGCGGTAGCGAGTTGCTCGACGACATTATCGGACGGAGTCTGTTCCCGACGAGTCTCGGGATGAGGAACGGGAACCCTTCCATAGCCGAGTGCGCACACGGCAGCGAGCAGGAACTGCTCACCGTAGTCACGCAGTTCCAACAGAGCGATTGGTCACCCGAGGCAATCGTGAAGCTGCAGCTGCTCAGCTCAATCGTTGAACTACACTCCGCCGGCATCCTCCAGCCTGAATGAACCGGCTCGAAAAAAAAGGGCCGAGCACCCGACGGCACCCGACCCCTTGTATGGTTTGGACAACTGTCCGGGGCCTGAGAAGCCCCGAAGCGTTTTTCAGTTCTGCGGCTCTACACCTTTCTTTCTGGCGATCAGCAGCTGCGCAATCGCGAGCTTCGCGATCGGAATCCCGTACGGCGAACACGAAACGTAGTTCAGTCCGTTATCCATCGCAAACGGGATATTCGCGGGTTCGGCCCCATGCTCTCCGCACACTCCAAGCGTGATATCGGGCCGCGTGAGCCGTCCACGCTCGGACGCAATCTGAATCAACTCCTTAACCTGCTCACCGAGGACCTTAAACGGGTTCTCCTCGAGCAAGTCGAACTCGGTGTAGTCCGAGAAGAAGTTATTGAAGTCGTCGCGCGACAGTCCGTTGGTTGTTTGCGTTAAGTCGTTGGTGCCGAAACTGAAGAAATCGGCGTACCGTGCGATCTTTCCTGCCTGCAACGCGGCGGCCGGCAGCTCAACCATGGTCCCGACCTTGAACTCAATCGGGGAGGTACCGTACTGCTTGCGGACTTCTTCCTCGATGTCGCGAATCCCGACGATCGCCTTTCCCTCGATGCGTTTACCGTTACGGATCGTCTTCATCTCGGTTGAGCTCATCACCAGCGGTATCATGATCTCAGGCACCACGCGCTTGCCTTCCTTCTTGAGTTTGTACGCCGCCTCGAAGATCGCGTTCACCTGCATGTTGTAGATCTCGGGATACGAGATCGCGATACGGCACCCGCGGTGCCCCAGCATCGGGTTAAACTCGTTGAGCATGTCACAGCGCGTCTGTATCTCGGCCTTCGTGATGCCCTTTTTGGATTTACGAAGAAACGAAACAAACTCGTTCATGCTCTCGGCTGTGTGCGGAAGGAACTCGTGCAGCGGTGCATCGAGCAGCCGAATCGTTACCGGATAGCCCTCCATGGTTTTGAACAGGCTGTAGAAATCCTCGACCTGCCATTTGCGAAGCTCATTCAGGATCTTTTTGCGCTCCGCAACGCTGTCTGCAACCACCATCGCACGAAACTTGTTGATGCGCTTCTCGTTGAAGAACATGTGCTCGGTGCGGCACAGCCCGATGCCTCGGGCCTTAAACATCAGCGCGAGCTCGGCGTCCTTAGGCTGGTCGGCGTTTGCGTGCACGTCGAACTCACCGATATTTCTCTGAACGATCTCGAGTAACTCGAGCAACCCGCTGCCCTCGGGCGTGGGCTTCATAAGCCCGCCTTTGCCGAGATACACTACCGGCTCGTCGTAATACGGCACGTTCAGGGTGATGTACTCACCCTCTTTGATCGTCTTGTTCCCGATCTTCATCGAGTTCTTCTGAAACTGAATCCCGGGATAGACCATTGCCACCTTGCCGAGGCTTCGCGCCACGACCGGCGCGTGTGAGGCATACCCACCCTCAGAGGACAAGACGCCTTGCGCAATCTCGATCGCTTTCACGTCCTCGGCAAAGGTTGAAGGCATCGCAAGAATGAAGTTCGTCTCCTCCTCGCGTTGCGCAGCGATGCGATAGGCCTTCACCAGACTCTCGGTCGAGAAGAAAACCCTCCCGATCGCGGCGCCGACCGCACCGGCGATCCCTCCGGTGAAACTTGTCAGGCGCTTGACCGAGTTAGGATCGAGCGCCGGGTGCAGGATCTCCGAAAGCCGTCCGGGCTTGATCGCGTCGATGAGATACTCGTCGCCTATGACCTTATCGCGGTGCAGGTCAAGCAGGGTCTTGATCTCGGCCTGGGTGGAGTTATCCGACACCGGCCGTTGATCGATCAACCATAGTTTGTCGTTTTCAATCGTGAATCTGACTCGGCGAATTTCCTTGAAATGCCGCTCGAGTTCCTTGCCGATTCGCTCGAGCTCTTTGAAGTAATCTTTACCGATCTTCTCGATCGGTTTACCGGCTTTTTCGCGCTCGTCGAACGCCCGGTCGAAATACTCACCACGTACGACGTTCTCGCCGGTGATGATATCGTGTGTTGTGTACTGTCCGAAGCAGCTGTTCTTTCCAAAGTTGCCGAACACCATAGTCTGAACGAGCAACGCCGAATCGACACTGGTGGGGTTAGCACTGAACAACTTCTGAAACAACTTGATGACGTACTCGAGCTGCGAGTAGGTATCGGTGTAGATGCTTTCCGGGAACAGCGATCGATGCTGCTCGATGGTCTTTAGAATGCCGGACTTGGTCCGCTGCTTCTTGAGCTTCTGCTGAAATGCCCCCAGCTTCTTCTTGCGATCGGCCTTTAAGCCTTCCGTTAAGAGCTCGAGCTCGATGATCTTTTGTACAACGTTGCCGTACTCCTGATACGCGAACTCCTCGCCGACGTACCGCCCGAACCCATCGGCGGTTGTTTCGCACAGACCGATGTTATGAATCGTCGAGAAGATGTTGACCATATTCAGCATCGGGCTCTCGACAACCTTGATCAGTAACGGGTTCTCAGGGTCGTTGAACTTCTTCCCAAACACCGATTCCATCTTGGCTATCGGCTCGCGGAACGCCTCGGCGACATGCACGCTGCCTTCGGCAATTTCGCCGAGGGTGTCGTTCATCACGATGAACCCCGGCGAGATAGGAGCCCCCAAAGACGCGAGCTCCATCACTCTGCGCCCCCGACTACCGATATGCTCAAGGATCTCGGGCTGCTCTATGTACTCGGTTGCGCTGAAAGAGTAGTACTGCTTCATACTCGGTTCTCCGTTTCTGTTGCTACCGCTCGCGTTGAGCGCTCGGATCTGTTAGAAGAGATCGAGCACTCGATCAACGCCACCTCGCAGGAAGACCTCGAAACGCGGACTTGCCCCCTCGTACAGGTACCGTTGCAGCTTAGCGACGTTCTTGATCTCGTCACCGACGACGCTCACCATGATCGGCGTACCGTGCTTGACCTTTCCCCACTTGAACAGCGAGTTGATGTCATTAATACGCTCGTTCTCGTACCAGATCAGTACATCGAGGCCAGGATGCTTCGCTTTGTAGCTTTCAATAATCTTTTTCCACGCCTCGACGTTCCCGTTGTGAAACAACTCGTTGGTGACGAGAACCGCATAGCGTGGTGTGATGCGCCGCTTTTTTCCGACCGCGGGCGCCGGCGGCGCGGTAGCTGTAGCGGTCGCGGTACCGGCCTCCGCGGCATGCGCAGGGGCGGCTTCCGCCGCCGGCTCCGGCGTGAGTCGCGGTGCGGGTCGCGCCAAACGCGTGGGCCCACGCCCTTCGGTGCTGTAGCCCTTTTTGTCTTTGACATTGCGGCCGTTAATGAGCGCGATTGTATCCTCGGCGGCCTGCTCGAGCGTTTTTGCCTCGACCTCAGGCCCGACGCCACCGGCGTACACCACCATCAGTTCGTCTTTCAGGAGAGGCAGCGCCGGCTCCCATGAAGCCGAATCCTTAGGATTAATCGTGAACAGCCCCGCCTGCGGATGGTGATACGCGATCACGATCTGAAGAGCGTTCCAGTTCGAAACTCGCTCCACGATCTTCTCGACGTCCTCCACCGATCTGCGCAGATTATACGCTCGAGTTGCGTAGCCGAACTTCTCGACCAAAAGCGCGTTCAGCGCGAGCGGCACCTGGAAGCGCTCGACAACGCCGTCCTCGAGCGCCTGATTGAGTACATCCGCGAGGTTGACCCCGCGAGTGACCTCGTCCGCGAACTGATTTACACGCTTGAAATGACGTAGAGCAGAGTTAAACCCTGCTCTACGCCCTAATACGTTCAGTGCATTATTGTCCATAAGCGCCTTATAGCTCTTGCAGACCCTCGCTCGCTTGACTCGACGGGGTAACGTTGGCCTTGCCTTTCACTCCCGCATCCGCAGCGCCCTCTGAACCGGCCGATGCGTGCGCAAACGGCGACTCGTCGGTATGCCCGGCTCCGCCGCCGAAGCTCATCGTGATGTCTTCACGCACCGTGGACCGGCGTCGCTTGAAGGAAGCAAACGCTGCGTCCTGGAAGCCTTTGGAAACGCCGTGCAGGAACTCATTCAAAACGTTTGCCATACCGTTGAGGGTGAACTTCTTCCGCTTGATGCTGGTGATATCGAGGTCCAGCAGCAAGCCGCCTTGAATGTGATACGGGTTGATTGCGTAGTCGAACGCCTCGAACTCTCGCGTGAGGAAATCCAACCTCTCATCGAGCAGCACGCGGGTGTGCGGATTCTGGAATCCAAATATCTTCCCGACGCGCTCGCGCGTACGCAGCAGCATCTTCTTGTAGAGGTCCTTCTCATAGAGATACGTGCGGTTGAGTTTCTCTATATCGGTTTCCTCAGCCCTGATGCGACTGATTTCGTTCCAGGTTTTCTCGATTTCATCGTACAGCGGCTCGTTGGCTTCTTCCTTCATCTTGCGAAGCGTGCCGCGAACCTGACGCGCGAGATCGTCAAAATCGTTGACCTTGAAGCCCGACTTTCCGCGGGTGTAGACCGCTTCGGTTACATCCCAGAGGTGCTGGATCTCGTTCTTGAAGGCTTCCATCTGCTGGTCGTACGCGGCGCGCTCCTTATTGAGCTGCTCCTCGTCGTAGAACTTCAAGCGCATCTGGTACCGCTCATCGGGGAGATGCGACGCATCCACATCCTCATACTCGCGTATGATCAATTCACGGGCGTTTTTGAGGTTCTCGATATACTGGTACCCCATCTTGCTGGTATCAAGAATTGAGGTGAGTGAGTTGATCGCGGTGTTGAAGCCTCGGTTACGGATGTTCTCCATATCGATGAACTTCTTGAGGTTCTCGCGAATATTAAGCGGATCAAACTCCTCCGGCGGAATCTCGGCGCGGAGCCCTTCGATCTTCTCAATGAGGTGCTTCGCCAGGAAGGTGTAGCGTTTGGAGTTCTCGTCTTCCGTATCATCGTCGGTGTACTCCGGAACGCGCTTCATCTTCTCGAACAACAACTCGGAATCGCCGAGCTCTTCTTTGCCTTCATCAACGAGCTCTTCCTGGAAGCGTTCCACCTCGCGCTCGATCATGTTGGTGATGGTACGAGAAATCTGGTCCTTGATCAGATACTCAACGGTGGCCTGATACTGAAATATCGGGCTAATGAGCTCCGAATCAAGAATGTTGACCGAGAGCTTCACATCGCTGACGGTCTTAGGCTTGTACAGGTTGTCCTTGAACGCACACTT
>SLBH01000356.1 GCA_007126415.1 Spirochaetales bacterium | reverse complement strand
CCAAAGTACACCGACGAGACCAGGCCGTTTGCGAGGCCGTAGACGTGAAACAGCGGCAACACGCCGATCATGACGTCTTTCTCGGTGAGCGAGAGGAGTTCCTGCACGTTGTCGCGGCACTGGTTGATGAAGTTGCGGTGCGTGAGAATCACGCCCTTGGGCTTTCCGGTGGTGCCGGAGGTGTACAGCAGTACCGCGGGCTCATCCGGGTCACGGTCTTGGGCTTTGTACTTGCGCGAGCCCTTCGCCATAAGCTGTGACAGCGTCATTGAGCCGAACGCCTGCGGTGAGCCGCGTCCGCCGCGCGCTGCTGTGGCCACGTCGATATTGTTCTTGGCGGCCGCCTCTTTGTCTATCTTGACGTCGGCGCCCGCGAGGATGCCGCGCCGCTTCACGCCTTGCACGACAAGTGAGTTAGGTAGCTGCTCACCCGAGAGCAGGTACTTACCCGAAATGCGCCCCTCGACCAGTGCCGAGGGGTACGCAAGAATATCGGCGGTATCGCCTTTGGGATTGTATATGATTCTCCAGTTATCAGACATGTACCTCTCCGAACTAACTCTCGGAACGCAAGAACTCATCGACCTCGTCGAAGAACTGCGTTTGAATCTCTTCGCTTGGCTCCGGGGTGAGGAAACTTACCACGATGTAAACCACCATATTGAGCGCGAGCGTCGGCACAATTGGGTGCAGGTCGAACAGCAACACCCGCGAGCCGCCGGGGGTAATCAAGAGACCGAGCGCCAGGTAGATCACACCCGCCGATGTAGCGGCGATCGCGGCTTCGCGCGTTCCGCGCTTCCAGAGCAGCCCACCCACCAGCGCGGGCGCCCACTGCGCGAAGCCCGGAATAGAGACATCGGTAAGGTAGAGCGCCATCAGCCCGGTATCGAGGATCGAGACCGTGAGGCTCAGCACAACGATCACGATTACCGACCAGCGTGCCCAGGCGGTGATCTGGCGGTCCGAGGCGTCGGGCTTGAAGATGCCCTGAACCACGTCGCGCGCCACGATGATGCTCGAGGTCATCAACTGCACCGCAGCGGTTGAGACCGCCGCCGCGATAACGCCCATCAACACAAACACCCCGAACCAGGCCGGCAGGTTACGCGTGATCACGGTCTGCACCACGCGGTCGGCCTCTATCTCCAGCGTGCTTCCGGCCTGAGCGGCCTGCTCGGCGAGCTCGGCGGGCGGGATGATGGAAGGCGCTACGAGCGAGCCCCAGATAAAGGGAATGATGTAGAAAAAGAGTCCGCCGAACACAAACACCAAAAGCGGGAACCACTTAAAGAGGTGCTTGTCGCGCGCGGTCATCGCGCCGATCACGACGTGCGGCCAGCTGAACGCGAGCAGCCCCACCACAAAGGTGCCGGCCACCAGCACCGGGCTGAACTCGCCGTACGGTCCGGGTGCGCTGAGAAGCTCGGGGTCTATCTCCATGATGCGCTGCGCGGCGCCGGGGAGGCCGCCGGGAACCGCTGCCTGCACAATCCAGATAAGCGATCCGAGAAGCGCGGTGACGTATACCGCCCCAAGAAAGATGTTCACCCAGGCGACGATGCGCATACCGCCGAGCAGCACCAGCACCACCAGCAGGACCACGGTGTAGGCAGCGCCCCAGATTGTGGGGAGGCCGGTGAGCGCCTGAAAACCCGCGCCGACGCCGAGCGGCTGAATGCCGACGTAGGGCACGATGAACGCGAGGATGCTGATCGCGAGCACCATTCGCAGACCCTTAGACTCGTAGCGCTCGGCCAAGGCCTCAACCGGCGAGAGGAAGCGGTTTATTTTGGCGAGCGCCCAGAGGCGTGGGCCGAGAAACATGTATAACCCCGCGAAGCCCGCCACCGAGCCCCAGATGAAGAACACGTAGCCTGGGCCGTGCAGGTACAGGAGGCCGGGGAAGCCGTAGAACGTCCAGCTCGAGGAGATCGCGAACAGAACGAAGAAGAACATCACCACCACGCCGATGGTGCGCCCGGCGAGCATGTAGTCCTCGGCGGTCTTGGCCGAGACCTTGTAGCCGTAGGCGGCGAGGGCGATGATGATCAATCCAAAAGCGGATAAAGCGGTAATCTCAAAAGCCATGGAACCCTCCGATTACTGCCGTTAGCGGTACGGCCAGAAGAAGAAAAAGTAGATCAAGTACGCGATCAGCCAAACGATCACGAACGCGACGCCGACCGTGAGCGACATCGTCATCCAGCCGAACAGCAGAAACGGCTCCTCGCCTGCTGCGGTCTCGAGCCCTCCGCGGATGATGAACGCCATCATCCCCACGACCGAGAGTAGCAACACTGCTAAGTAGACTCTCCCGGGTGCGTGCCCTATGATTTCCCGCATCGGTATTCACTCCTTAACGCTTGGGTTTCTTGATCGAAAAAAATCGCTACAGGGCGCACATAAATGTAGCATTTTGCAGCATTCCGTGCGATGAGTTTCATTTATATCACCCGCTATATAGGCAGTCAAGAACTCCGAGCGTGGTGTCCGAGCGTGGGAGGAACAGGTTCAGGAGTGATTGGGCGTCACAACTGTGAGGCCGAGGAACCGGAGGCTTCGGAGCGGTTGCGCACAAGCTCGGTGAGCGCGGCTTGAGGGCCCGAGCACCGAATGCCCGCGCCAAACGGCGGTGGGTTGGGGCCGTGGCTCCAGACCACCGTACCGTTGACTTCGTACGTTTCGTGGGTGTAAGGGTCGTGGATCTGCACCCTCACATCTTGGCCTACCGGCAGCGGTTTCTCAAGCGTAAGGCGTGTGCCGTGTAGCGAAATGTCAAGAGTGGCTCCGGCTATCACCGTGCCGTTGTAGCCGGCGGTTGCCGGGCAGAGCGCGTGGTAGCGGGGAGAACGGCGCTGATCCTCACCGGGGCCGACGACCGTGTCCTTGCCGGCGAGCTTGGCGGAGTACACGCGGCGGTCGGCCTGCGCGAGGACATCAGTGGCTGAGGCGCCGTCGAGCGGGAACTCGCCGACACCTGCCGAGGCGGTAACCGATATCCCGCCGGGAAAGACCTCGGCGCGGAAGGCTGCGAGAATGCGCTTCGCGACATGAACCGTGCCTGCGGCGCGGGTAGAGGGAAGTACCGCGACGAACTCCTCGCCACCGTAGCGCGCCGGTATGTCCTCGTCGCGTAGGTGTTTGCGGAGGATAGCCGCGAAGGTTGTAAGCACTTCGTCGCCAAGTTGATGGCCGTGGCGGTCGTTCACTGTTTTGAAGTTGTCTAGGTCGAAGAACAGCACGGCGTAGGTGCCGTGGTAGCGCCGGGCCCTGCTGGTTTCACGGTTCAGTACGTCAGAAAGATGGCGGCGATTATACACACCGGTGAGTGGGTCTACGGTGCTCCATACTAAGTACTCGCGAAACCGCTCAAGCTCGATAACGCGCGGGTTCTGCAGCCGGCGCTTGCTGTTTATGAAGTAGTCTAACGCCGCGACGCGGAAATCAATCTCGCGTCGGAGCGCCGCGCCGAGCTCGTTGCGGTGGTCTTCTAACTCGTGAAGCTCCCGATGAGCGAGTTCCGGCGGCAACAGCACGTCGCAGAACTGCTCGAGCAAGCGGGCCGCGGTTTCGCGGGCAACGGGGCCGTCGCCGGCCAGTGCCGTCTCGAGCGCGGACTGAAGATCTTTCTCCCCTGTGAAGAGAGACGCCGAGGCGCAATCGAACTGGGTTCCGGACTGGACGAGCGTCTCCTCGACACTCGAGCGATCACCGGTCTGTCGCCCGGTGTCTTGTGCGCTGCTCATTGGTAATAAGATCTTCAATATTTTTCTAAAAGGCAAGCTTTCACCATACGCAGTCGCGAGCGAGAGTGTATGGACAACCTTGAGGATTCACGCCGGATTCCCGTAGGGGCTCTCGGTTGCGGCCGACGCGACGCGCGGCGGCGTGCCGGCGGTGGGAGCTCGGTGGGGCAAGGGGGCGAACGAAAGACAGGTTGCACGCTTGTGTGATTCTGCTATCATGAGGTGCGACAGGGAGGAGTAGCGATGTTGTTGAGCGAACGCGCAAAGCACGAGGGGTTGATCATTGTCGATCTGCAGAACGATTTCTGCCCGGGTGGAAGCCTCGCGGTGGAGGGTGGTGATGAGATTGTGGGTGCGATTAACTCGATCGCGCCGAGCTTTCCGGTGGTGGTTGCAACAAAGGACTGGCATCCCGCCGGGCATGTGTCGTTTGCCTCGAGCCACGCCGGCAAGCAGCCGTTTGACTCGGTATCGGTCTCGTACGGCGAGCAGGTCCTGTGGCCGGATCATTGCGTGCAGGGTAGCGCCGGGGCCGAGTTTCACCCCGAGCTCGACCTAAGGCCGATTAACCTTGTTCTTCATAAAGGAACGCGGCTCGATCTCGACTCGTACTCGGCGTTTTTCGAGAACGATCACGCCACCCCAACCGGTCTCGACGGCTACCTGCGCGGGCTCGGGATCCGGCACATAGTTGTGTGCGGGATTGCGACCGATGTGTGCGTGTTCTTCTCGGTGACCGATGCGCTACGCCTCGGGTACGAGGTGAGCGTTGTGCAGGATGCCGTGCGCGGTGTAGACCAGCCCGAGGGTTCGGTTTCGCGCGCGCTTGATACCATGCGGACGCACGGCGCGCGCGTAGTCGCGGCCTCGGAGTTGTAGCATGACGTGCACTCCCCAAGAACGCGCGCGAGCGCACCGCTCGGCGCTTTTCACCGATCTCTACGAGCTTACGATGGCGCAGGGGTACTTCCTAAAGGGGATGGATCAGCAGGCGGTGTTCGACATGTTTTTTCGTCGTCCGCCGTTTCGCGGCAGCCTCTCGGTGTTTGCCGGGCTTAACGACTTGCTCGACCAGCTTGAGAACCTCTGCTTCGAGAACGAAGACATCGCGTACCTCGAAAGTCTCGGGCTGTTTCAGCCCGCGTTTCTCGAGTATCTGCGCGAGTTCTCGTTCACCGGCGAGATCTATGCCATGGAGGAAGGTAGTGTGGTGTTTCCGCACGAACCGCTGTTGCGGGTGCACACTAACTTGATTGAGGCGCAGATCATTGAAGGGATGGTGCTGAACACCATCAATTTCCAAACCCTGATCGCGACCAAGGCCGCGCGTGTGAAGGCGGCCGCGGGCGATGCGCGCGTGGTGGAATTCGGTCTGCGGCGTGCGCAGGGCTGGGACGGCGCGCTCGCGGCGAGTAGAGCGGCCTTCATCGGCGGCGCGTCCGCAACCTCCAACACGCTGGCCGGACGTATGTTCGAGATACCGGTGAGCGGCACCATGGCGCATTCGTGGGTTATGGCGTTCGAGAACGAACGCGAAGCGTTTGAGAAGTACGCCGAGCTGTACCCCGAGCGTACCGTGCTGCTGATCGACACCTACGATACGCTCAACAGCGGCTTGCCGAACGCAATAGAGGTCGGCAAACGCCTGCAGGCTCAAGGGCATGGGTTCGGCATCCGCCTCGACAGCGGCGATATCGAGTATCTCAGTCGCCGGGTGCGCGAAGAGCTGGACGCTGCAGGGCTACCCGAGGCCAAGATCGCGGTCTCGAACGAGCTCACCGAAGAGATCATCGATCAACTGGTGTCGCGACGCGTGCCGGTGGATATGTGGGGGGTGGGCACCAACCTTGTGACCGGCGGGTGCGACTCATCGCTCACCGGGGTGTACAAACTCGCCGCAAAGCAGTACAACGGCGAACTACGCCCTACCATGAAGCTCTCGGATCACCCGGCGAAGACCACCAACCCGGGCGTAAAACAAGTCTACCGCTTTTTCGACTCGGGCGGCGCACCTATCGCGGATCTCATCGCCTTTGAAAGTGAGCTCATACCCGAGAACGGCGAGCTCGTATTCTATCATCCACAGGTTGATTCCTGCCGTTTTACGATGCGACTGCCGAAGGCGTATAGAGCGCAACTGAACTGCCACATGAAAGCCGGCAAGCGGGTCGGCGCGGCCCCGTCGCTTCAAGAGGTTCAAGCCTACGCTGCCGAGGAGCTCGGGCGCTTCGACGATACCTATAAGCGTATCATTAATCCGCATCTATACAAGGTTTCGTTGACGGGGTT
>SLBH01000326.1 GCA_007126415.1 Spirochaetales bacterium | reverse complement strand
GTGCTCGAGAAAGGCATCCAGATCCTCGGGCAGCCGGTGGTGGAACTCGAGCTCGCCGCCAACGAGCCGGTAGCTATGGTGGCGGTGCGCCTCTCGGATGTGGCGCCCGACGACAAAGCCACGAGAGTGACTTACGGGTTGCTCAATCTTACGCATCGAGAGGGACACGAGGTCCCGAGCGCGTTAGACGTGGGGCGACGCTACCGCGTGCGCGTACCGATGAACTACATCGCGCAAGACTTCCCTCCGGGACACCGGTTCCGGCTCTCGGTATCGACGAGTTACTGGCCGCTTGCGTGGCCGTCGCCGCGGCCTGCCCGGCTGCACGTATACCCTGAGGCCAGTGTGCTGGATCTTCCGGTTCGGCCTCCGCGCCCGGACGACGAGACGTTGCGAGCCTTTGATCCGCCGGCCGGAGCGCCGCCGCTCAACAAGACCTTGCTTGTGTCAGGGAAGGAATCTTGGACCGTGATTCGAGACCTCGCGCGCGAGGAGTCGCGTCTCGAGGTTGTTCACGACAGCGGCACCGTCAGGCTTGACGATATAGACCTCGTAATTCGCGGCAAGGTAACCGAGATTTACTCCAACTTCGTAGATGAGTACGACTCTCTGAGTGGAGAAACCATCTGGGAGAGGAGCTTCTCGCGCGGTGACTGGGAGGTCCGCACCGTCACGCGGACGCTCTTAACCTCCGACGCAGAAGCGTTTCGCATTCGCGCCGACCTCGACGCCTATGAAGGTAAGAGTAGGGTCTTCAGCAAGAGCTGGGATACCACAATCAAACGTGATCTCGTATAAGCCGCACCGCGTGGCTGCAGCGCAAAGGTGGGGGCGTAGGCGTAGCGCGCGTTGGTCGGGCGTTGGCCGGTGTCGGGCGTTAGCCGACCGCGCCGGCCTGTGAGCGGAGGTCCTCTATCTCGGTTATCCAGAACGCTTTCGATCCCCAGTCGGGATGGGCGTTTTGGAACCAGTAGTCGTGGCGTTGCCGCGCTTGCCAGGTCAGAAAGTATATGATGCGCATGAATCGTAGCGGCTCAATCAGCGCCGTGGTGGCGTGATCGAACGGCAAGAACTGCTCGTAGCCCTCGAGCAGCATCGTGAGCTCACGGCGACAGTTCTCGGCGTGATCCGGTAGCAGCAACCAGATATCCTGTACCGGCGGCGCGCTCATCGTGTCGTCGAAGTCTATCAAAAGCAGCCCTTCTCCGGGGCGTTCGAGGATATTCCCTCGATGGCAGTCGCCGTGCACGCGTTGATACCGCACCCCGTCGAACATCGGGGCGAAGGCTTCGATCGTTGTGCCGCAGAGCTCCTCGAACTCCTCGCGGCAGTCGGGGTGCACAACCCCGTCCTCGATCAACTCCGCGACGTAGCCGGCGGCGGTGGACGGCGCGAGTACCGGCCGGTTCGGCGCGGTGCGCGTGCCGCCGGCGAGGTGACACCTGCCGGCGAGCGCCCCGAGCCGAAACCACTGTTCATCACTTTCGGCGTCGAAGTTTCGTCCGCCGCGCTTGGGAAACAGCGCGAACGCGAAGGTCTCGCACCGCGTGCGCGTATCGGCGGGATCGTCGCCCGGGTTGTCGCCCGGGTTGCCGGTCGTCTCCACCTCGAGCTCCTGCAGCGTGTCGCCGTCGGAATCCGCTATCGGCGCCACCACCGGTACGTCGCCGCGCGCGCAGTCCTCGATGAAGCGATGTTCCTCGAGCAACGCCTCCCATCTCCAACGGCCCGGGCGATAGAACTTTGCGATAAGCTCTTCGCCGTCGTCGGTTCTCACGCCGTAGACGCGGTTGATGTAGCTGGGGTACGGGGATACGGTGCCGTCCAGCGTGAGCGAGAACGACTGCTCTAACGCTTGCACCGCCACCTGTGGAGTCAGTAGATCAAATAGTCTCGTTTGCATTCTTTGGTACCGTGGGCGCGACGGCGCGGTGGGGGTATTCCTGCGTCAATCGCTACGCGAGTTCGCGGAGTCCCACGCGATCGCGGATTCGTCGGGCGCTCGCTCTGTTTCGTCGGCCTCATTGCCGGGACGATGGGCGTCTTGTGACAGTGGGCCGGTGTGCGTCGGCCCGGTTTGAGGGGCGTCTCCGCCGGCGTTTGCGCCTCGCGGTGCTCGATGCTTCTTGTACACCAACGCAAACGACAGAATTACGTAATACACCGGATAGAACAACGATGCCACCGGTAGCCAAGCCGGGGCGGCGGTTAGGTTGTACATCATGATCAGCACAATCACCATGTAAACCGCCGAGAGCACCATGGTAGTGTTGTACCAATGGGGAGTTCGGCTGGGGTAGAGAAACTTGAACGGGATCAGAACCATCACGGCGCAGATCAAAATGATTACCGATCCTACAGTCGGCCCGAGCTCAAAGAGATAGGTGTAGAGAACCAGCACGTTCCAGTACGACGGAAACCCACGGAAGAAGTTGTCCGAAGTTTTGGCATCGGTGTGGCTAAATCCAAACACACTCGCGACCAAGGCCGCGGCGCAAACCCAAAACGGAATCCCGAGGAATGTCCAGGCCCAGAACAATGGAACGAAGGTCCAGGTTAGGTAATCTACTAAGTTATCGAGCAAACCACCGTCGATCTGAGGAAGCCGGCGATGAATCTCGAGCCGCCGCGCCACCGTTCCGTCGAACGCGTCTATTACCGCTGCTAGCGCGAGCACGCGTAGGGCTTGCTCGCCTTCGCCCTGTACAATCAGGACCACGGCCCAAAATGCCAAGAGGGCGCCGGACGCCGTGAGCAGATGAACCGCCAAGGCCAGTGCGACACTCGAAATCCGCGAAATTGATTTATGAACGCTCATTAATTCGATAGATAAAACCTAAAGCCCCCTCGGCGCCGTGGCTGCCGAGATTTGCATACCGTTACGGGTTGCCTCATCATAAGATAAGCGCGAAATCTCTTCAAGCCGGTGTGCCCACTCTCGGAGTGGACACTGTCGACACCTTCCGAGCAAGGCGAATCCTAGGAGCGGAAATCGAGGTACTCGGTCGTCAGCTGCGACAGGTCGGTGTAGTGGCCCCGAAGCTCCTCGGGCATCAGCAGCGCGAGCTGATACATGATTTCGTCGATCATCTTGCGCCGATCCCGGCTGGTGATCGGCGAGTTGTCGGGCTTGCGCAGGTAAAACGGAGCGCCGACCCGGATCGTCAGCGGTGTGCGTCGCAGTCGTTTCAGGTTCTCGCCGAGATCGGCAAGCCCCCACTGGGCGACCGGATAGATCGGTACGTTCTTGGCGGTAGCGAGGAAGGTTGCCCCCGGATGCCCTTTGCCCAGCGTCCCGGTCTTACTGCGTGTGCCTTCGGCCGCAATACCGAGGTAGCGCCCTTCCTCGAGCGTCTGCTGCGCAGCTTGCATCGCGATGCTGTCGACCCGGCCCCGTGAAATTGGGATGATATGCCAGGTGTTCATAAAGAACCGGGTGAGCGGATTACTCCAGAGCTCCCGCTTCGCGATTGCGGTGATCTGTCGCGGTCTAATCAACACGTAGATTATGGGACCTTCAAGGTATGAGGTATGATTGGCCACCAGGAGCCCGGGGCCGGCCTGCGGGAGCTTCTCGAGATCGCTTGCCTCGAGTCTAAAAGCGATCTTGATGAGGGCACGGATTACCGCATTGACGACACGTTCTCTAAGACTCACCATCACCTCCCGGTTATGCTTGCTTCGTCGCTGCGCTGTATCTTGAGGCTTATCCCGGATATACTCTAAATTCTTTTACACTGCAATACAAGGACAAAACAACTGCGGGGTGGCGCATGAAAATAGACAACATCCGGCGCAATGGTCAACTCGGGCTGTTTGTGCTGGACTTCCTGATGGTGGTTTTGCTGCTCATAAACCTGGGCTGGATCGTGTTCGACTGGCTGTTCAGTTATCAGGTCATACGAGACCTGATAGCGCAGAGGGCTCCCGGATTCTTTGAGTACTACGCGGTTCAGATTCACCCGCGCTTCATCCTTATAGACCTCGCGTTTGTTGGGGTGTTTCTTACCGAGTTCTTTGTTGCGTGGATCATGGCGATACGCGCAGGCTTGTACCACCGCTGGTTCTTCTATCCCATTTTGCACTGGTACGATCTGCTCGGGCTGATTCCGATCGGCGGTTTCCGGTTCCTGCGCTTGCTGCGGATCATCTCGATAACGTACCGGCTGCAAAGAGTAGGCGTGGTGGATCTATCGGATGTTGCTCCGGTGCGCTTCCTGCGTAAGTACCATGGCGTGGTGATGGAAGAGTTGTCCGACCGGGTCACGGTGAACATCTTGAGCGATCTGCAGGACGAGGTTCGCCACGGAGGCCCGGTCGCGGATCGAGTGCTGACCGACGTCGTGAAGCCTCACAAGGAGGAACTGGTGGAGTGGATCTCGCAGCGTATCGCCACCGTCGCGGAGCATCATTACGCTCGCTATCAGCCGCAGATTCGCGCGTATGTTCGCGACCGGATAAACCACGCCTTTAACGCTAATCGTGAGTTCGCCCGCCTCGAGCAGATTCCGGTGTTCGGAACGCTGATCAGGAGCGTGATGGAACAAGCGATCAACGACGTGGTGTTCGACGTGATCAACGGAATCATGCAGGACTTAGCATCGGAGCGCAACCAAGCGCTGCTCGACGAGCTTGCCGAGCTCGCGTTCGAGGTGGTACTCCGGCACGACGAAGAATCGGCCTTGGGACGCATCGTGGTGGATACCGTCGACCGTTCGCTCGAGATCCTCAAGCAGCACGTTCGGGTGCAGCGCTGGAAAATCCGCGCCGACACGGAAGACGAAGAGGAGTTCCGCGCGCGATTGAGGTCGGAACTCGAGCGCGTGGTGAAGGAAACCGTGTTATAGTGGCGGTGTTATGAAAACCATTATCGAACCATTTCGGATCAAGTCGGTGGAACCCATTCGGGTTACCACCAAGGAAGAACGTAGCAAGCTCATTCAGGAAGCCGGCTACAACCTCTTCAATCTGCACTCCGACGACGTTATGATAGACCTGCTGACCGACTCCGGTACATCGGCTATGAGCGCCGCTCAGTGGTCGGGAATCATGCAAGGCGATGAGAGCTACGCGGGGTCTCCGTCGTTCTATCGATTTGAGCGCGCGGTGAAGGATCTGATGCCGTTTAAGCATGTCATTCCCACGCACCAGGGGCGCGCAGCCGAGAAGATCCTGTTCACGGTCGCCGCCGGACAGGGGAGCAAGGTTCCAAGCAACACCCACTTCGACACAACCCGCGCAAACGTCGAGATGGCCGGCGCCGAGCCGGTGGACCTCGTAATCGCCGAGGGTAAACAACCGGCAAGCGAGCATCCCTTCAAAGGAAACATGGACCTCGAATCGCTCGACCGTTTGCTCGCTGAAGAGCGCGATCGGATTCCGATCGTGATGCTCACGATAACCAACAACACCGGCGGAGGGCAGCCGGTCTCGATGGAGAATATGCGGGGTGTGCGGGAGATCTGCTCGCGACACAAAGTTCCGTTGTTCTTTGATGCCTGCCGGTTTGCTGAGAACGCTTACTTAATCAAGACACGTGAGCCGGGATACGCCGACGCACCGGTTCCCGAGATCGTGCGTGAGATGTTCTCGTATGCCGACGGTATGACGATGAGCGCAAAGAAGGACGCGTTTGTAAACATCGGCGGATGGCTCGCGTTGAACGACGACGACTGGGCCGAGCAAGCTCGCAACATGCTGATTCTCACCGAAGGCTTTCCGACGTACGGTGGATTAGCGGGGCGTGATCTCGAGGCTATCGCGATCGGTTTGCAAGAGATCGTCGATGAGGACTACCTGCGCTACCGGATGGCCTCGATGCAGTACCTCGGCAATGCGCTCACAAGGATGGGAGTTCCAATCGTGAAGCCGGTTGGCGGACACGCGGTGTATATCGATGCGCGTAGCCTCTTGCCGCAGATTCCTCCGCTCTCGTATCCGGGGCAGTCGCTTGCTGTGGCGTTATACGAGGAGGGCGGTATCCGGGCGTGCGAGATCGGCACGGTGATGTTCGGGAAGCAGTCCGACGGAAGCGAGAAAGCGGCGCCGCTGGACCTGGTGCGCCTTGCGGTTCC
>SLBH01000123.1 GCA_007126415.1 Spirochaetales bacterium | reverse complement strand
TCGCCGCAGCTGGTCTCGGCGCTGAACGCGAGCTATGAGCCGATTTCGGGCGCCGGTGTGCGAGGCGGTGAGGTCTCGGGGCAAGCGTTGCTGTTTGCCGCACGCGTGGAGCTTGAGTTGCTGCAGGGTGATGAAGACTCCGAAGTGATCGCGGAATGGGAGTTCGACAATGACCCCGCAGGTTGGGAACTCGATGGAACCGCACGCTGGGAGCGAACGCTCGAGATCGAGCCCAACGAGCCCGATCTTGCTTACCTGCTTCGAGCGCGGGTGTTCAACGACAAGGTTTCGGACGACGTTCCGGTTGTATCCGGTGTGTCGGCTTTGTTCGATATTGTCGAGGGCGAGACAACCGATGTAGAGATCATCGCGATTCCTGTCGGGCCGACGTCGCTAACGACCGACGGCGCGTCCGAGACCGTCGAGATCGCCCAGCTTCCGTACGAGTTTATCGAAGGGCAAGATCACGCCATCAGTTTCGCTGGTTACGGGGGCGAGGCGTGGTTCGAGTTCATCGTCGGCGCTGATAACGACCGCTACGCGCGCATCATCGCCGACCCGGCCCAAGGCAGCTCGGCGGATGTGGTCATGCTTCGCTACGATGAGGAGGGGAGGTGGCCGACCGACCGAGAAAATGATCCTCCGGCTCAGAGTTGGGGCTTTTTCCCCGGCGCGGACGGCGGACAGGGAGGAACGCGGGCGGGGCTGCTTCACCCGGTCAGCGATGCCGATCTCCGTGAGTATATCGGAGTGGTGCTCCTGAACCGTGACGGTGAGGACGGCGAGGCGGAGGTTACCGTGCGTCTCGATTTCCTCGAGCGTCCCACGGAGTCTTATGACAACACGGCAGCTCCGGGGATCATCCCTGGTCTCGATAGTCTTGATGTGCTCGATGCAGACGACGTGGAGGAGCAGACCGTCTTCTTTGAGAACGGCGGGCCGACGGTGCATTGGTTCCTGCTGGATCTAAGCGACAGGCAGTCGCAAAGGCGCGACTACAACGTCTCTATCACCGCTCGCTTTGATGTGGTAGAGAAGGGTCACATGTTCGGTGGCGTCCGCGGTGAAGACAACGAGTTTGCGCACCACATGCTCGCGCTGCTGACCTTTGATGAAAACACAAACGAGATAGCGAACGTCTACGTTCCGTTGGATGATACTGAGTTCACGGTTACCGAGGACGGCCTTCACACTACCGTTGCGTTCACGGCGGAAGTTGACACGCAAAACGTGGCGCGGGCGGCGATCGCGGTATCGAGCCGCTTCGCGGGTAACCGCTTCGAGATCAGCTGGGAACCGCCGGGCACAGGGAGGGCGAACGTAACGATTCAGTAGCGAACTGCCTCGGCCCCCGGCCGGGGGGCGCGTAGGCGTGCTCGTGCGCAACGTGCGATACTCTGCCAAAGCTTGAGGGGTAAGGTGCCGGACGAGTTCGCGCGGCTACGAAAAGAGCTGTATCTCGAAGGTGTGCACGCAAATCACGAAGGGTTTCGGTGCCTCGCCGCAGCGTGTCTCGGCGCACGTCTCGAACATGGCCGGGAGCTTCCCCCGCAGCTCGAGCTAAACGCCGCGCTGTGCGCCGCACCGCCGGCGAAACCCGTGGTAGAGGCCGCGTTCGAGCGCCTCGGCTACTC
Organism: Spirochaetales bacterium; assembly: GCA_007126415.1. Lineage (GTDB taxonomy): Bacteria > Spirochaetota > Spirochaetia > DSM-27196 > SLAA01 > B1Sed10-166. The sequence continues at coordinate 4,521 of SLBH01000123.1, read as the reverse complement.
GGCATACCTAGATCAGCGTCTCGCGGAGGTGGTGCGTACCGCCGAGCCCGAGTTACGGCGCGAGCTTGAGCGGCGGATCGCAACGCCCGAGACAACGCACCAACGCTCCGCGAAAGGCGTGGAAGTGGTTTACGCGTTCGCACGAGCGGCCGAGCTGCGCCCGTTCGAGAGCGCTGAGGTTCGCCGCTTGCTACGCGCGGGCGCGGGTGATCGCCTCGAGCACGCAGCCGTGGTGGAACTCGTAGGGTACGTCGCCGAGGCCGCCCTTCAAGACGCAACGCCTGAGTTGCACGAGGTGGTGCGCTCGGCGCTCCCTTGGGGCGTTCGCGCAGAGGCGCTGTTGGCGCTCACGGAGTTACATGGGCTCGGGGCGGCGTGGGACGAGTTTGCCGCCGCAGGGCGACCGGAAGACCTGCGTGAAGTTCTCAACGTGATCGGCCTACTCGAAAGCGGCGATCTTCATTCGGACGCTGCAGTTGTGCAGTCGGTGTTCTACGGCGATCCCACTCGTCTCGGAAAAGGCGGTAGCGGCGGGATCGGTAGCCTGCTGCGCGAGCTCGGATCCGGTCTCGCGGCGCGTGGTCGCGCGGTCGTCACGCTGGTGTGCTACGACAGCCGTGCCTGCGGCTATCGGTTTGAAGCCTACCGCGAGATTGCACCGGGGCATCTCTTGGTAAGAATCCCGGTGTACCTGCCGAGTCAAGACGCGGACGGCTTTCTGCGCGCAGAGCATCGCGTGGAACGAGCGGTTGAGCACGTCTTTCGAGGCAGTCCGATCGGTGGAGGAGCAATCCACGTCCGCTTCCTCGATAACGCCTCGCGTGCGGTCGCGCGCGTGGCGCAGGCGCACCGACGCCCGATAGTCGTGACCCTAACGCCCGACCCTCATCGCACCGTTTGCGGTGCCGACGGTGCGCTGCTGACGCGGAGTGAGGACGAAGCGCTCTCGATCTTCAATCGCGTTGTGGTGGGAGATGAACTGCTTCGCCGCGCCGACGGCGTGGTTGCGATCGGGCGGAACGCGTTCGCCGAACAACTGATTGCCTACTACCCACAGCTTGAGAACATCGGATCGCGCGTCACCGCCGCTATAGACGAAGGCGTTGCAACCGGCGAACCTCCGGCGCTTGCCGACCCTACTTCACTGCTCTGCGATTGCGGACACCGCCACGCGCTCGATTCGGAGCGGCTCGCTTGGCCGTGCTTGGTAAGCGTTGGGCGATTGAGCGAGATCAAGGGGCAGGTTGCCCTTGTCCACGCTTGGTCGAAAGGCGGGCTCCATGAACGCTTCAATCTGGTGTTGGTCGGAGGCGACCTCGAGTCGCCGTCGCCTGAGGAGCAGCGGCTCATCGCCGGTATACGCGGAGCCGCCGCGGCGGTGCCGGCGGGGCGATTCGCGCACCTCCCGGCACAAGATAACGGTGTGGTGCGCGCGCTGTTATCGTGGCATGCGCGGCGCGTTCCTGAGCGCGACGGGTTAGATCACTACGTCTGTCCGAGCCTCAAAGAAGAGTTCGGCCTTTCGATCTTAGAGGCGATGGCGTGTGAGATGCCGGTGTTGGCTCCTCTGCGAGGTGGCCCGCGGAGCTACATTCGGCATGGGGTGAACGGCTTTCTTGTGGATACCCGCGACGCCGCTACCTTACAGAAGGAGCTTCGAGTCATTCTGATCGACAGCCCACGGTCCCTGGACGCGGTTACGAGTATCAAACACGAAGCGCGGCGAACGGTGCTTGAGCGCTACTCGGTTGAGGCGATGGCAGCTGAGTACGATGAGTTTTACCGAAGGGTCGCTGCAGCTGCAGCGACGGCTGCCGGCTCTCGAAAACCGGTGTAGCAAATGGTGTAACACATAAGGAGTGTGGTGTGAGCGAAGGTGATATCAACTCCCGGGTAAAGGGAATTCTTTCGGAACAACTCTACGGCGTACTCACCACCGTGAACGATGCAGGCGAGCCACACTGTTCAATCGTAGCGTTCGTCTCGGCCGACGACATGGGAAGTCTGGTGTTCGTGACTCCGCAGAATACGCGGAAGTATCGGTACGCTTTGGAGCGACCCCGCGTCGCGCTGTTCATCGACGACCGGCGTGATCGGACCGATGAATTGATGCAGGTTACCGGGATAGAAGCGCGCGGTTCGGTTGAACTCCTCGCGCCGGAGAGCTGCGGTTTGTATCGCGAACTCTATATCGCAAAGTACCCCGCTATGAGGGAGTTTGTGGATGCCCCCGGAAGCGCGATCATGCGAATTGCGGCCGAGCGCTACGACGTGGTCGACCGATTTCAACACGTGATCGTGTTGCGGCCGGGCGAGAACCGAGCTGGTGAGGCCGACGATGAGTGAGCGCGCCGATCGGGCGAGTCCGCAGCCCGAGCACAACATCCCGACCAGTTGCCTGCTTGAGTATCTGGCAGCCACAGGCCTGGGTACCCGCCTTGCGCTCTTGATCGAGGGACGACGGTATCAAAACCCGGATCTCGAACAACTCTGGTCTTCTGCGATCGAGGTCGAGCAGCTGTTTTTGCAGACTGAACTCCCGGAGCGTACCGAGCGGGAGTTGCTCGAACTCGTGGACCGGGCAAACGAGGGTGGGCGAGAGCTTCTGCTCGTTCCGTTGCCGTCGCCGCGTTCGGCGGGGCGGAGCCGGCTCGACCCGCTCCAGGCGAGGCGCTACGAGCTCCTCTCGCTCGGGCCACACGCCCAGGCGGTTCGATCGGTCCGGGTCGCGTGGGCGCGAATCTGGGGCGAGGTTGCGGCCTGGTGCAGCGATGCGAGCACCGCACCGAGCTTACCTTCGCGCGCCGAGCTTGAGCGTTTTGAGCCCAAACTGGTGAGCACAACTACCGCCGCCGCAAGCGTCGCCGACGCCGCCGTCGCGGACGAATACAGCGGGCCTGCCGTCGCAGCAACCGACGGCGAGCCGTCGGAGGTAACGGTCGACCTGCGCTACGCGGAGCTTCCAGGCTCAGCCCCGGTTCCGCTTGCCGCGGAAACGCTCGAGCCGCTTGTCCACCGGCTCGAGCAGATCAGGAGCTTAGCGGAGCCCGGCGCAGGCGACGGGGTAACGGCCTGGGCGCCGATGCTTGTACGCTACGCCCTCGGACTCAGATATAACCGCGTGATTGCTCCTGCCGACCCGTTTGAGTTTCTGGGCGTGATCGCTTCCGTGCACGCCGAGGCCGAGCGCCTGAGCGAAGCCTATCTTGCAGGAGTAGAGGCGGCCGGAGATCACGACGGCAGGCGGTTGCTCGCGCTCGCACGGAGGGCATACGCCGTTGAACGGAGAATCTCTCGTTCAGTCCGGTGGACGGGAACTGCCCCTTCAGAAGCGCCGCCTCGTACAACCGCGCGCGCAGCGCGACGGCCCCTGCTCGCCGCACAGCAGCTGGTGGGGATTGCGACCGCGCCGGGACGCGTTCGGGGAGTGGTGGTGCGCGTTGCGGCGAACGGCGCGGGCGGCGAAGGCCCGCCGGCCGACGCCGGCGTGGCCGCCGCGCAGGGTGGCCCGGCAGCAATGGCTCGAGAAGGTGTAGTGGTGGCTTGCGAGCGCCTTACGGTCCCGGTTTTCCAGGCTGCGTTGGCCTCGACGGCCGCGGGTTCCGGTGGCGTTGTCGCGTTCGTTGAGCACGCCGGGACTCCGCTTGGGCTCGGCGCGTTGCTCGCCCGTGAGCGTGGGCTGCCGTGCGTCTCGAGTGTCGGGGATCTCGAGTTCATCGAGGACGGTACGCCGGTAGCGGTAGACGGTGAGATGGGCCTCGTGACGGTGGTGACCGGCCCCCGATAGCGAATCGGTGGGTTCGCGATCAGCGCGCGGGTTCGCGATCAGCGCTTCAGCAGCTCGAGTATCGCGTCGGCGGCGTAGGCCGGGCCGCGTCCGCGGACCTGGCGGCTGAGGACGGCGAGCGCCGAGAGCGCGGACTTCGACCGCGCCCCTTCGACCGCTTCCTTAAGACCCGCCTCGGTGATGTGGTTTGGGTTGAGCACCGCGCCGAAGCCGTGCCGCTCGAGATCGGCGGCGACATTGAACTGGTCGCTTGAAAACGGCATCACGATCGTCGGAACGCGATAGTACAGGCCTTCGGTGAGCGAACTTACCCCTCCGTGATGCACGAAGAGCTCGGCCTCCTGTAGTAGCTCGCGTTGCGGAATGAACGAATCTACGATCGCGGGTGGGGGTACCTGCCCACGCAGCCTTTCGGCGTGTTCACCGGCGCCGATAGCGAGGGTTGCGTCTGGGAACAGGGTTCGCAAGCCGGTCGCGAGCGCGGTGAGGACATCGTCACGAGCGGCCAGAAAAGTACCGAGCGCCACCACGATGCGACGGGGCGAGTCGGCGTGTCCGCGGGCGGTTTCACCCCACACTCCGTTCGTCTCGGACGCCTCGAACGCTTCGGACGACCTCGGCTCCTCCGGGGCCTCGGGCGAGCCGGGGCTGAAGCTATAGCCGCAGTATAGCCGGCGGGCTTGTCGGCGCGCCGATCCGTGCTCCCGCCCGGATGAATTGAGCTCTCGATACTC
>SLBH01000374.1 GCA_007126415.1 Spirochaetales bacterium | reverse complement strand
GGTGATGGCGGCATAGTAGGGGCGCGATGAGTGAGATTATTCAACCCCGAGTGCTAAAAGGCTTCCGCGATTCGCTTCCGGCAAACGAGATGCGCCGCAAGCATATACAGGCGGTGCTCGAACATACCTTCGAGCTGTACGGATTTGTACCGATCGACACGCCCATTCTTGAGTATACCGAGGTGCTGCTCGGCAAAGGCGGCGGCGATACCGACAAGCAAATCTACCGCTTTGAGGATAACGGCGGGCGTGACATCGCAATGCGGTTTGACCTCACGGTTCCGTTCGCACGCTTCATGGCCGGACACGTGTCCGAGCTCTACCTGCCGTTTAAGCGCTACCATATCGGTAAAGTGTTCCGCGGTGAGAATACACAGCGTGGCCGCTATCGCGAGTTCATGCAGTGCGACTTCGACATCGTCGGCTCCGACAGCGCCGCGGCCGATTTTGAAATTTTGCTCCTGATGGCCCGCTGCTTCGAGCATCTCGAGGTTCCCGGGGTGCGGTTTCACATCGCGCACCGCGGCGTGTTCAATCGCTTTCTCGCGAAGCTCGGCGTCGCCGACCGCTCGGTGGCGCTCATGCGCACGGTCGATAAGCGCGCCAAGGTTGGTGAAGCCGAGGTTCGAAGACTGCTTTCCGAGGAAGTTGGAGACGAGGCAGCCGGCGCGTTGCTCGAGTACACGAGGCCACAAGCTACTAACGATGCCACGCTCGCGACGATCACCGAGCTCGCCGGCGGCGACGCCGAGGACACTCAGCGAGTGCGTACCATCCTCGATTGGAGCGCTCGGCTCGGGCTCGGAGATCGTGTCGTGCTCGACCCGTCGATCACACGCGGGCTGGATTACTACACCGGTATCGTGTTCGAGACCTTCTTCGAGGATTTGCCCGAGATCGGCTCGGTCTGCTCCGGCGGACGCTACAACGATCTCGCGTCGCTGTATACCAAGCAACACATCCCGGGCGTCGGCTCTTCCATCGGCTTAGACCGGCTTGTCGCGGCGCTCGAGGAACTCGGCAAGCTCCCTCCGGCCCGAGCCGGGGTAGATATTCTCGTGTTCTGCATGGACGAGCAGCTTATCGGCCGCTACCACGAGATAGCCGAGCATATGCGCGAGGCCGGGATGCGCGCCGAGGTGTACCCTGAAGCAAAGAAGCTCGGCGCGCAGTTCTCGTACGCCGAGAAACGCGGCATTCCGCTCGGGATCATCTGCGGACCAATCGAGGCGGAAAACGAGGTGATGAACCTCAAGAACCTCGAGACACGCGAGAGTGACGATCAGCTGAGCCTGGCGGAGGCCGCAGAGAAGGCTCGCGCAATCCTCCAACGCCGTTCGCAACAAGACTACAGTACATGAATCCACACAAACTCCCGGTCTACGAGCAGAAACAACGCATCCTGACTGCGCTCGAAGAAAACCAAGTCATCGTGGTGGAGAGCCCTACCGGGAGCGGCAAGACCACGCAGCTGCCGCTGATTCTGCACGAGGCCGGCTACGGGCGCGACGGTGTGATCGGCGTGACACAGCCACGGCGCATCGCGGCGGTCTCTGTCTCGGGATACATCGCCGAGCAGCTCGGAAGCCGAATCCCCGGGCTCGTCGGTTACAAGATGCGCTTTGAGGATCACACCGACCACAGCACGCGAATCAAGGTCATGACCGACGGGATCCTGTTACAGGAGATCAAGGCCGACTATCGCCTCTCGCAATACTCGGTCATCATGGTGGACGAGGCGCACGAGCGTAGCCTCAATATCGATTTCATTCTCGGGCTCCTCAAGCGCGTGCTTGAAGAACGACCTGAGTTCAAGGTCATTATCTCATCGGCGACCATTAACCCCGACATCTTCTCGGAGTACTTCTCGTCGTGCCCGGTAATACGCATCGACGCTCGGATGTACCCGGTTGAGTTGCTATACTCCCCGCCGCCGACCGACAGCTACGACGACCTGATCTTCAAGGTTGTGCAACTCGTAGAGCACGAGGTCGAAAACCGCGACGAGCCGGGCGACATTCTCGTTTTCTTATCCGGAGAGCGCGCCATAAAGGACTGTATCAACGCGTTGTACTCGCTACCGGTACGGCGCATGTTGTACATTCTGCCGCTGTACGGTCGGCTCTCGAAAGAGGAACAAGACGAGGTGTTCCCGCCGCCGCCGAGAGACAAGATCAAGGTGGTGGTGGCAACCAACATCGCCGAGACCAGCATCACGATCGACGGCATCACGACCGTGATCGATTCCGGTCTCGCGAAGATGAACTACTATAACCCGCGCACCTTTATCTCTTCGCTCGTGGAGGGCGAGATCTCAAAGGCCTCGGCGAACCAACGCCGCGGCCGCGCCGGGCGTACGCGTCCGGGACGCTGCTACCGACTTTACTCTAAAGAGAGCTTCGATCAGCGCCCGCTCTACACCCTCGAGGAGATCTACCGCACCGACCTTTCGGAGGTGGTGCTGCGCATGGCTGAGCTCGGGATCACCGAGTTCGAGTCGTTTGATTTCATCTCACCGCCGGGAGAGCGCGGTATTATCGGCGCGATCGAAACCCTCGAGCTGCTCGAGGCGCTCACTCCGGAACGGACGCTATCGAACATCGGCGAGATGATGGCGATCTTTCCGTTACTGCCCCGCCACTCACGCATCATCGTGGAGGCAATTCGGCGCTACCCCGAGGTCGTCGACGAGGCGATAACCGCGACCGCGTTTCTCACGACAAACAACCCGTTCCTGCTACCGCAGGGTGAAGAGATTCCGGCACGGCGCGCCCACCACCGCTACCGTGACGACCTCGGGGACTTTGTGTCTTACCTGAAGTTGTTGCAGGCCTACAACGACAGCCCGAACAAGACGAAGTTTTGCGAGACCCGCTACCTCGACGAGCGCATCATGGCCGAGATCGCGAACGTGAAGCAGCAACTCGAAGAAATCGTAAGCGGGATGGGCGTGCCGGTCGGCGGCGGGGGATCGCTCGTCGATTATCTCTGCGCGATCTCTACAGGGCTGATCCAGTTTGTGTGCGTGCGGATTGGGCGCGAGTATCGAAGCTTGACGGCCGATCGCGTCCAGATACACCCCGGCTCGGTGATGTTTCGCGAGACGCCGCAGTACATTGTCGCGGGCGAGATCGTGCGCACCTCCAAGATGTACGCACGCTCGGTCTCGCCGCTCGAGCGCGAGTGGCTTACGCAGATCTCGCCACGTCTCGCCGAGGATCTCGCCGCCTTGCAGAAGCCGGGACGCGCCGCAGCCAAGAAGCAACGAGACACCACTTGGCAGATCACGATCGGTAACCAGGTATTTCGGCTTACGAGTTACAAGGGCAAGAACAAAAAGATCGCGATTCTGCCCTGGGAACAGCTCAAGCCGCTGCTACAGAAAGGCCGCATCGAGCTCGACAGCACCAAAGCGCGGCTCCGCGGTAAGATCGTGTACCGCGAGCACGAGATTCTGGTTGCCGAAACGCTCGGCACAATCGTGCGCGTCGCGCCGTACTTCGACCCTGAGGTCGATATCGTGCCGAACGACCTCCGCAACCGCAACTTCTTTCCCGCCGAGGCCGAGGAGCGCGCAGCGCTGTGCGACACGCTCGACCGCATCCTAAAGCTCACCCAACTCAAGAAAAGCTCGCGAACGCTCGGATTCTATGCGCTCTGCACCGATAGCAAAGGCCGCTACTGGTTTAAGCCGAAGCGCGGCTTCTTCTCGGCCGCCACCGAGAGCCTTGCAAGCGTTGAGGCGCTCGCCGATGAGGTCTCGGACGAACTCGCGCCGGACTGCCTCGACATGCTCAACGCGGTATATCGCAAACTCGCCGAGATCATGGAGCTATGAATGAAGCTATGACCGGGGCCCGCGAGTTCGAGGTGCTTCCGGCCGGAGAAGGCTAAAGACGTGGCGCTGCTTGCGGCGGCGCTCGAAATCAGGAGGAAGTGTCTCCTCCGAGATCTCTCTCACGTTATACCGTTGTCGCAGTGAGTCGTCGAGCCTGAAGCCTCTCAGATTGCTCGAGAACACGATCAACCCACCGGGGGCGAGCCGCTCCGCCGCCGAATCGATCAGCTCGGCGTGATCGCGCTGCACCTCGAAGGTGTCGCTTCGATCGCTGGTGTTCGAGAAGCTCGGCGGGTCGATAAAGATTACATCGTAGCGGCCGTCGTCACGGCGCAAGAAATCCCGACAGTCGGCGCGCACGAAACGATGTCGACCGGTCGGCAAGTTGTTGAGCTCGAAGTTTCGGCGCCCCCACTCAAGGTAGGTATTGGAGCTGTCGACCGAAACAACCTCGCGTACACCCGCCGAGGCGGCGTAGACCGAGACGCTACAGGTATACGCAAACAGATTCAGCACCCGTAGCGTGCGGGAAGCGTTTCCCGGGCGCTCACGAATCCATTCGCGCACTCGATCGCGGAGAATACGGTGGTCGAGAAACAGCCCGGTGTCGATGTAGCCGGCGAGGTCCACCTCAAACCTCAGCCCGTTCTCTTCCACCGTCACGCGCCGGGCGCGACCGGAGGAGCCGCGGTCCGACCGCTGCGGCGCGTAGCCCGCCCCACCCCGCCGCCTGCGCCGCTGCTTGGTGGAAACCGCGGATTTGGGAAGCTCGAGAAACGACGTGACGGTATCGATGAGCTCCTCGAGGCGGGCCTCGGCTGCGTCGCTATCCACCGTTGCGGGAGCGGCGTACTCCTGCACCACGAGGTAGCGGCGTCGGTCGATAGCGGTGTAGAGATCTACCGCCGCGGCGTACTGCGGAATGTCGGCATCATACAGCCGGTAGCAACTCACCCGCTCGCGCTCGAGATACGGCTGCAACGTTTTCCAGTTCTTCATCAAGCGTCGCAGCAGCATCGCGCCTCCCTCGGAGGCCGCGAAGCCGGGACCGCCTCCGGATTGAGGCGCCGATCGCGGACCCGTGGCGGCCGCGCCGCCGGGCGCGCCGCCGGGTCCGCCGCCGGGCGTCTGGAACTCGTTCTCGGAGCCGAGATCTAGTACAGCCGCGACAATCGCGAGTTTGCCGTTGTACAAACTATAGAGCTTCTCGGCGCGAAGACCGAGCAGGCGCGCCTGCTCCTTAGACTCGGCGAGCACCGTGGCGCGGGCGCCGCGTAGTGTACGCGCGAGCCACGCGCCGAGGCGTGTCTGCACCGCCTGACCGCCGCCGCGCGCGTCTTCGGTCTGCGCCGCGGCGCCGCCGCCCGTGGCACGCCCTCCACCGGATGGGTGGCCCGAGTCCGAGGGGTAAGCGACGCCGGAGAGGCGCACGCCGTAGGGCGGATTGGTAACCACAAAGCCCGGAAACCGCTCGCCCGCGCCGTAAACCTTGTTCCATGAGCCGAGCAGCGCGCCGCGCGATAAGCGCTCGAACGTGGTCGCAGCGAACGTGATCTCCTCGCCGAGCTCGGCGCGGTCGGCGTTCTCCCGAGCGGCCGCGACCGCATCCGGGTCGTGGTCCGACGCCCACACCCGACCGCCTGCAGCCGCCCAAGCTTCGCGGCCGGCCGCCGCGCGCCGGGCGGCCTCTTCACGTAACGACCGCCATGCGGCCGCGTCAAAACCCGCAAGTCGCTCGAACCCAAAGCGCTCGCGCAACGCGCCCGGCGCGCGGTCAAGCGCAACGAGCGCCGCCTCTATCGCCAAGGTGCCGGAGCCGCACAGCGGATCGAAGAACAACGGAGGCGGCGCGCCGCCCTCGCGCCAGGCCGTAACGGCGCGTTGCCAACCGGCGCGCGCCAGCACCGCCGCGGCGGTGTTCTCGCGGAGCGGGGCTTCGGTGCGCGTAAGCCGGTATCCGCGACGATGCAGGCTCTCGCCCGAGAGGTCGAGATAAAGCCGTGCCTCGCGCTCGGTGAGGTGAAGAAAAACACGAACATCCGGACTATCGGTATCAACCGACGGCCGTTTACCGTACTGCTCGCGGAACCGGTCGGCGATCGCGTCCTTGACGACCAACGCCGCGAAGCTCGAACGCGAGAACGCGGGGTGCACCGTATGCGCCGAGACCGCAAAGCCGGCCTCCAAGCCGAACCAGCTCTCCCAAGCGACACTCGCGGAAAACCGATAAAGCTCATCGCGGTTCGCCACGGTTCCCACCCCGCACTCGAGATAGACCCGCCCGGCGAGCCGCGACCATAAGCACACGCGATAGGCGATAGCCGGCTCGACTTCGAGATACACGCCGCCTGCGGACT
>SLBH01000335.1 GCA_007126415.1 Spirochaetales bacterium | reverse complement strand
GCCTTGAGATCGGAGACCGAGTCGCGCAACGCGTCGCGGTAGCACTGTGACAGCCGCCTGCGCTCGGCGAGAAACTCCGAAATTTCCTTTTTCGAGAGATTCATCTCGCGGGGGTCTTTACGAGAAAAAGCGCGTTGCGCGAGCTGGTACATCTCGGGGATCAACATGCCGGAGTTCTTGATCACCTGCTTGATGATTGTCTCGCCCTCCTCCATCTTCTTGGAGAGCTCAACCTCTTGCTCGGCGGTCAGCAGATTCTCACGCCCGATCTCGCGCAGGTATAGGCGGATCGGGTCGTCGACAAGGTTGTCCTTGTCTCCCATCACGAGACGCTTCTTCTTGGCGGTCTTGCGCTCCGCAGGCAGCTCCTCGGGGGGCTCGGCGGCGCCGTCCTCGGCAAGAGACACGTCGTGCTTCGCGAGAATGCCGATCACTTCCTCGATCTTTTCGGTGTTAACGATTGAATCAGGCAAAAAATCACTCACCTCATCATAGCTTATGCTGTTCTTTCTATTCTTCGCGTAATCAATGAGCTTCAGAATCGCGGGATCATTCTGTAAATCTGTCATCGATGAGCACCTTCAGCTTGTTTAGCTCCTTATCGAGGTACATCTTTTGCTCGAGTAACTCGTCGATTTGCTTCTGCGTGTCATGCGCAGCCGACGGTTCTGAACTAAGCCGTCGTAGCCGAGACTCGACCTCTCGTTGCCGGTGCCGATAACTGCGCTCTTTAATGCTGAGCACGGCATCGTAGATTGCACGCTCCTTGTTGAGCGCGAACTCTTCCGACGCGAGCTTCTCCACTACTACCCTACGCAAATCGCGGTTCTCGATTCGCTCGATCAGCAGCTCAAACGCTTGTTCGCCACGCCTGAACGACTCCTCCAGCGCCAAAAAAAGCGCAACGGCGTTGTTGTCATGCAGATCTTCGATCTCGAGCATACGGCGAACCAAGACGAATTGATCACGATTTGCGACGACCGCCAACATAAGGAACAAATCGGTTGTGATAACGAGTTCGGTCGGCCCCTGCTGCTCAGGCTTGGACGCGGGTTGTACTCGCCGTGTACCACGGCGCTGGAAATCGTGTACAAGCGCGGCAGGGTCTACCCCCAGTGTATCGGCGAACTGCTTCAGACAGGCGTCTCGTTTCACCTCGGACCTTACAGCCTCAATATACGGAAAAACCTCCTTCATGGCAAACTCTTTGCCGTCCGGAGTGCTGACATCCACGCGCTGGAGCGCCCGGGAAACGAGGAAAACGAATACATCTTTGGTATATGATAGCGTTTTTTTCAACTCTTTGCTACCGCTTTCCTCGAAAATCTCGGCCGGATCACGATTTTCCGGCAACTCGCAAACCGTCGCCTTGAGCTCGGCTGCTTCGAGCAGCATCGCAGCGCGCCGTGAAGCCTCGAGGCCGGCCGAATCGCTGTCGAACACCAGCGTTACGGTGGCGCTGTAGCGTTGCAACAGACGGGTATGGTGCTCGGTCAGCGCGGTACCGAGCGGCGCCACCACGTTCTCAACGCCGGCGGCGCGGCAGGCGAGCACATCGGTGTATCCTTCAACGACATAGATGGTGCGCTCGCGCCGCGCGCGGTCTTTTGCGAGGTCAAGACCGAAGAGAAGCTCGCGCTTCGAGAACAACGGCGAGTCCGGCGAGTTGAGGTATTTCGGCTCGCGACCGTCGATCGACCGTCCTCCGAACGCCACTACCTCCCCGCGCGGCGTCCGAATCGGGAACACGACGCGCCCCTGAAACAACGAACGTTGCGGGTTCTTGCGCGTGAACAGTCCGGTCTGGGCGAGAAACTCGGGGGAGTACCCCTTTCCCCGCAAGAACTGAAACAGCCAGTTCGGTGAGTCCGGCGCGTACCCGATGCCGTAGAGCTCACGAAGCTGTGGCGTAACCGAGCGGCGTTCGAGGTAATCGCGAGCCTCGGAAGCCTTCGGTGAGTTCGCGAGGATGTGATGAAAGCTGCCTGCCACGCGCCGGTAGAGGTCCTTGAGTGCGGCGGTGCGCTTAGCGGCCTCGTCGTGCTCCTCGGACTCACCGCTGCGGTGCGGCAGCACAACGCCCGCCTCCTCGGCGAGCTGCTCTACCGCTTCGGGAAAGCTGAGCCCGTCGACTTCCATAAGAAAGGTGAAGACCGAGCCACCCTTACGACAGCCGAAGCAATAGAACGCGTTACGTTCGGGGCTCACCGAGAATGACGGCGTCTTTTCGGCGTGGAACGGGCAGAGACCGAGGTAGCGTTGACCTCGTTGCTGCAACTGCACGTACCGCGAGACGACCTGCACGATGTCGATCTTGCGTTCGATCTCTTCGATCGAGCTGTCGGGTATTCGCATAGGTCACGGCGTGCGAAGGTAGAGGACGGTTGCCTCGTTGTGTTCTTGAAGAGTCCGCGAGAAATGGTGTTCGCGTGCGTCGGGGCCGCGCAACACGAAGAACCAGTAGTCGCTATCGGCCGGATTAAAGGCGGCATCAAGCGCAATCGCTCCCGGGGTGGCGATTGGGCCCGGAGGGAGTCCGGAGTTCAGATAGGTGTTGTACTCCGACTGACGCTCGAGATCGCGATAGAACAAACGGTCGGGATGGGCAAGCCCTTCCTCCTCGGTCATCACGTACACCACCGTTGCGCACGACTCGAGGCGCATACCGGCGTTTAAGCGATTGTAGAACACCGAAGCGATAAGCGGTGCTTCCTCCTCGGTGATGTACTCGCGTTCTACGATTGAAGCGAGGATGACCCGCTCGTGCAACTCCTCGGCCGCCAACTCACGGTGATCGGGCTCGATCCGGTCGAGCGTGCGGAAGAACCCCTGCACCATACTGCCCACCACGAGCTCGGCCGGGTAGTCTTCCGGGAAGAGATAGGTGTCGGGAAACAGATAGCCTTCGGCGTTCTCAGCCGGGACGCCGAGCTCTGCGAGCAGCTCGGGATCGGAGGCTGCCGCCCGAAACGAATCGGCGTCGGTTATCTCGGAACGCTCGAGAATGCGCGCGATTTGCGAGGTGGTGCGCCCTTCGGGAATTGTGACGCGCGTCAGGACCTGAGAACCGGAGATCAGCCGCTCGTGCAGCTCCATCGCGCTCATGTCGCGCCCAAGCGCGTAGTTACCCCGCTGGATGCGGGTCTCGGTGCCGCTCAACCGTGTGATCGCCCGGAACGGCAGCACCGAGCGTAGGAGCCCGGCCTGCTCGAGGCGCGTTGCTATGCGCGCTACCGACTCGCCGCGATCGATGCGAAACGCTACCTGCTCCGCGTCTTGACTGTCGACCGGCAGCGAGAGATAGTACAGGTACGCGCCGCCGGCGGCCAGCGCCGACAGCGCGAACAGTCCCACGTATAGCACTGTTTTAACAATACCTTTCATCAGCGGTCCAGTATAAACTCCACGCGCCGGTTTTTCCAGCGCTCTTCGAGGTCGTCGTGAGGAACCAGCGGTACGGTACCTCCGCGGCCCACCGTTGTGAACCGGTCGCCTCTGAGTCCGCGTTCTACCAGCGCCTCCTTCACCGTCTCGGCGCGCGCCAACGATAACGGCTGCAGCTCCTCCTCTTCTTCGCGATCGGTACCGGTGACGTTAACCGCGTGGCCTTCTATCTGTATCTCGTAGTCCCGGTAGCGCTCAAAGATCTCGACCAGCCGCTCGAGAATCGCGAGATTGCGTACGCCCTGCTCGTCGGTGTCGTCTATCACGAGCTCGGGACTGTCGGGGCCGAAGGTTATGTTCGCGATCGCGACGCGATAGCGGTCACCGTCCTGAATCACGAGAATGTCGATCGGAATAACGCCTTCAATCGTTGTGCGATTGCCGAGCACGTCCACCACCTCGAGCTCGTACGGATAGTCCTCGGCGGATATCACCAGGTCGCCGTCTATTGCGCGCCCGTCCCAGATCAGCTCGTCGGGCGGCGTTCCGCGGCCTGAAAACTCGTTGAAGAAGTTGCGGTTGCGGTCGAGAATGTCGAACTGCCAGTACGCAATCTCGCTAAGGTTGTCGACATCGATCGAGATGAACAGCTCGTCGTCCACGCCGTCGGCGTCGGGCGAGAATGGTACCGGGGTGAGGTCGACAGCCACCTCCGGGGGGCTGCGGTCGAGCAGAAAGCGCGAGGTCTCGGCCTCGGGCCGGTTGCCTTTGTGGTATACAACGCGGTACTCAACGCGGTACCAGCCTTCGTAGACCTCGCCGTCCTCGGCCACGCCGTCCCAGACAAACGCGTCGCTGTCGGCGAGCTCGCTACCTTCAAAGGTCTTCACCTCGCCTTCGGTCTCGTGACGTACCGTAAGGCTCCAGTCCTTCACGCCCTCGGTGAGGTTCGTGAAGGTGTTGAACTCGATCGTGTCGCGAAAGCCGTTCTCGTTCGGCGAGAAGCCCGAGTACTCGGCCGTGACGAAGATCGGCGTCGGGCGTGTGTCGATCTCGATTCCGTCGAGCGCTACCTCGGTGCGGTTGCCGGCGCGGTCGGTAGTCTCGACGATGTAGCGATAGCGCCCGTCCGGCAGGAGGTTTCCTTCGTCATCGGTGCCGTCCCACTCAAAGCTCTGAAGTTGCTCGTTCCAGTAGTAGGTCCGCACGGTCTCGCCTTCCGGATTCTCTATACGACCTTCCCAGATCTCCTCGGTGTCGGAGCTCTGCTCAATCGCGATACTATCTTTGTAACCGTCGCCGTCGGGCGAGAACAGCTTATCGGGAATGGCGACCTCAGCCTCCGGGTAGACCGTGTCGAGCTCAAACGGATCGGTAAAGGCTTCCTCGAGGTTGCCGTTGGTGTAGAGAATCTCGAGCCGCGCTTTGTAGCTACCGTCGGCAACAACCCGCCCGTCGCGGTCACGACCGTCCCAGCGGTAGCGCTCCGACATACTCTCCTCGCCGCTGAAGCGACGCAGGACGGTTTCATCGGTTGCGTCCACGATCTCGAGATCGTAGCGCACCATATCGGCGTTGCGCTCGAGTTTTGGGAACAACTCGATGGTGTCGCGCACGCCGTTGGCATTCGGCGAGAACGCGTCGTACTCGGCGGTGAGCAATACCGGCGTTTCGGCGGTGTCGAGACGTACCTCTACTCGGTTGGAAACGCCGTGGTTTCCGGCGCGGTCTATCGATTCCAGCTCGTAGTAGTACAGCCCGTCGGGGGCGAGCTCGCCGGTATCGGCGCGCCCGTTCCACTCAAAGCGCAACGGCGCGGTTTCTCGCCAGGTCTGCGTCCGGAGCGTTTCACCGTCTTCGTCGAGAATGCGTCCGGTCCAGAGCTCCTCGCGCGAGGTATCCTGGAAGAAGATCGCGCTGTCGAGCACGCCGTCGCCGTCGGGCGAAAACACCGGGGTATCGGTTCTGACCGAGGCGTCCGGCGGTGTGAGATCCAGCGTCATGGCCGGGGTGCGGGCGCTCGGCTTGTGCCCGTTGCGGTACTCGGCGGTAAGCGTTGCAACGTATCGGCCCTCCGGCAGGAGCTCGCCGCGATCGTTGCGCCCGTAGAACACGAGCTCGCCGGGCACGTCGCCGGTGCCTTCAAAACTCCGAACAACCGTTCCTGCTTCGTTTTCTATTTCGAGCTCCCACCGTTCCAAGGCGGTACGGACCGGTAGGTCGAGCCGAATCGTAACGGTGTCGCGGCGTCCGTTGTCGTTCGGTGAGAAATGGGCGTGATCAATCGTCAACGACGCCGGAGTCGGAGCGGTGTTGAGGATGATTGAGTCGACGCCGGCACTGGTAGTATTTCCGGCGCGGTCGGTACTCTCGATATGGTACGAGTATACGCCGTCGGGCACCAGCTCGCCGTCATCGTCGCGCGCCTCCCACACCACGGTCTCGGGCGCGTTGTTTGACCACGTGAAGGACCGCACCGTATCGCCGGACGCGTTCTCGAAGCGCGCCTCCCAGAGGTCCTCGCTGCTACCGCTCTGCTCGATCGTGAACTCGTAGTTCTCGCCGTCCTCGGCGAGCCGAAATACGCGCTGGTCGCGTTCCGGTGTTTCGAGTGCGAGTTGCGGTGGCTCGGTATCTACGTAAACGATCTTCTCTTCGGTGACGCTGCGGTTCTCGTGCTCGTCCCAGGCCTCGATCTGTAACGTGTATCGCCCGTCGGCGACGGTGCCGCCGGCGTCGCTGCTCCCGGCCCACCGTAGGGTCTCGGGTATCGTGATCCCGGTGCGCGGGGTGCGTAACCGTTGCCAGGCGTCT
>SLBH01000106.1 GCA_007126415.1 Spirochaetales bacterium | reverse complement strand
CCGAGTCGTCAACCATCAGCATGCCCGGTAGGAACAGCACCAGAAACAGCAGTAAGATCTCGGACACTATTGTACGGCGAAACCGATCCCCGACGGCGTGGTGCAATTGATAGCCTTGCTCGGCGCGGCGCTCGCGCGATTGTTGTGTATTCATTGCGCTTTCAGGAGATACCGTGGGCGGTAGGGCTTGTCAACCGGCGCGCGTATACGCACACTGCTAATAGGGAGATGCAAATCGGTGACGACGGTAACGGTTGTAACGGCTATAGCGGTGCTGATTGTTGCTGCTGTGGTGGTCGCGCGTTCGGGCGGGCTCGGTGTGTACTCGTTGCCGGAGTTCTACGCCGCCGGTAAAGACGCGGGATTTGCGCTGCGCGATATTCGCCTGTTGCACCGCGTCGCGCGTGAGGCCGGTCTGACGAACCCAACCTCGCTCTTCTGGTCTCAGCGATCGCTCGATCGGTGCATCGAGACCGTCTATCAGCGCTGGTACGCCGAAGGGCTGGAGGACGCCCCCCGCAACGCTGCATTCCTTGACGATCTGTTTCAGTATCGTAAGATGATCGAGCTGAGTCATCCCCGGGTAAGATTCGGCATTCAAAGCAGTCGTAGCCTAGACGTCGGCCAGCCGCTCAAGATCGTGATCGACCGCGGTGGCGCATTCCGCTCTCGGATTGTGGAGAACACCCGTACGCATCTCGCGATCGCGTACCCAACAGGAAAATCCTTGCCGCGCGGGTTCAGTTGGCGTGGAAAGCAGATTCGCGTTGTGTTGTGGCGTCGCGACGATGCGGCCTACACCTTCGAAACCAAAGTCAGCTCCGATTACCTCGATCGCGCCGCCCCGGTGTTGCAGATAGCGCACGTAGATCGTATGGAGCGGCGCCAGAAGCGGGCCTCGGTGCGCGCTCCGCTCAGCGCACCCGGAAGAGTTACCCCGGTGCGTGCTCCCGAGGAAGTGGATCCTACCCCGGTCGGGGCCGGCGGATACCGCTGCCGGATGGTCGATATCTCGGAAGATGGAGCCGCGCTGTTCGTCGGCGGGCGTGCAAAGGCAGGCATTAATCTACGAATCGAGACCACGATCGGCGAACACCCCGTGGTGCTCGCGGGAACCGTGCGCACTGCGTCGTACGACCGCACGCGCCATGTCACATTGCTGCATATTCAAGCCGAGGTGGCCGACCTGGTGATGAAAAACCGCATTCGAGCATACGTCTTCGGCATCGGGCGGCCGGGCTTCAGCTCTTCGCCGCCTGGCTCGACTGGGGGCTCGGCCGGGGGCTCGGACGCGGAGGCGGCCCGCGCCCAAAATCCGGAGCCTTCCGCGAGCGAAACGCCGCCTACGGCCGAAGCGCAACCTGAGAGCGCGTCCTGAGCGTTCCGCGAAGACGAGTCCCACGAGCCGGCTCCGGCGCCGTGCGCATGCTCGAGTTTGCGGTTTTTCGAGTTTAAGCGAAGCGCCGTGTAATCAGGCGCGGTTGTACTCTAGTGTGAGCACTCTATCAAAAACCAAGGTTGCGGTGGTTCTGCGACGCACGCCGCGTCTGCCGCTCGTGGCGTTACTGTTTGGCTCGGCCACGGTAGCGTTCACGGTGTTCGGACCCGGCCCGGCGCGGGCAGCTTTGGGTCTTGGGCTCGTGGTAAGCGTGTTCGGCGGCGCCGCGATCATCTCCTCGGGACGCTCGGCATCCGAGACGCGCAGTACGGAAGTTCTCGGCGCGGTTCTGTTGCTGCTGGGTCTCGTAATGGTGCCGGCTGTACTCGGCGGTCAGCGGCGAGCGCTCGAGCGTCGTGAAGCGCGCTTCGGTGTGCCGCTGGACCGCGTAGAGCGCCTGGCCGGTACCGTTCGTGCCGACGCCCACCCGGGCATCGACGGGGAGGCGCGCGTGCCGCTGGTGATCAACGCTGCTGGGGCTTCCGGCCTGGGCGTGCAAAGCATCGATGCAAGCGGAACGGTTGTGCTGACCCTTCGGGCCGAGCGCGCGTTCTACCAAGGTCTTGCGGTACAGGCGTGGCCTGCAGGCGAAGGCTTCCGAGATTCCTCCGGCAGCGTGTGGTTCCGCGTTAGCGAGGCCAGGTTGCAGCGTGACGGATTTCGAGCGCGGGGCTGGGAGCTAAGAGCCGCGATACTTGCAGGCGCCGCCGAGAGCATGCAGGAACTCGGTCGTGATGCCGGCTCGCTGTTTGCGGCTTTGGTGCTCGGTCTTCGTGGCGACCTTGCCCCGACCGAGATCGAGCGGTTCCGGCGCGCCGGGGCGATGCATGTCTTGGCGCTGTCGGGCATGCACCTCGGGATACTCGCTGCACTGTGTGTCGCGATCGTTAAGCCGCTACTCGGCCGCAACCCGGCTATCGCTATCGCCGCGCTCGGCGCCGGGGTGTATGTGATCCTGGTGGGTCTACGCCCTTCGCTCTTGCGCGCACTGTTGATGTATCTGCCGGCCTCGATAGCGATGCTCCGGGGCCGACGCCTGGACCTGCTCACGGTACTCTCGCTCTCGTTTATCGGAGTGCTCGTAATCGATCCCGGATCGCTCGAGACGCTTTCGTTTCAGCTTTCGTTCGCCGCGCTCTCGGGCATAGCACTGCTGTCCGGTCCGATCGCGCTGCGCCTCCACCGATGGGTGCCCCCGCAGGCGGCGGCGCCGCTTGCCGCAGCCGCTGCGGCGCAGCTCGCAACAGCGCCGTTTCTTGCTGTGAGCTTCGGCGTGCTGCACCCGGTGGGACTAATCAGCAGCCTGGTGCTCGTGCCGCTGGTTACCGCGTTCCTTTGGGTGGGAATCTTCGCCTGGGTTGTGCTGCACGGGATCGCGGCACTGGGGGCGAGGGGAGTGGCGGTAGACACGGCTTTGGTCGATATCACCGCGGTGGTGTTGCGGTCGGCGGTAGAGCGTCTCTACCGCGCGATCAACGCCGCAGCGGAGTTCTTTGCCGCGGCGCCGCCGCTCGAGGTGGGCGAGCCGCAGATCGGGTGGGTGCTCGGCGCCTTAACAGGGGTGTTGGTTTTGCGCTACTATCTCGGTATTCGTGTCGAGCTCAGGCGTATCGATCTTAAACGACGACTCTCCGCGTGATATTCAGCGAACGCTCGAGCGCCTCGGCGCCGGTCTCAAGAAGCGTTGGGGACAGAATTTCCTGATAGACCGCAGCGCTCGGCTGCGCATACTGGAAGCGCTCGAGCTCGAGCGGCTGCCTGCCGACAAGCCGTTGTGGGAGATTGGTCCGGGCTTGGGCGCCATGACCGCGCTCGCGCTCGAGCGCAGCGACCGTCGCGTGGTTGCGTTTGAGCTCGATCACGCGTTTGTGCGCTTTCTCAACGAGCGCCTCGGCTGTGCGTATCCCGAGCGCTTCACCGTGCTCGCGGGCGATGCCTGCGACACGCTGCCGGACCGCTGCGCGATAGAAACACCGGCGGCGGTTCTCGGCAATCTGCCGTACAGCTCCGCCGGCCGAATTATCGGCACACTCTTGACTGTGTTGGGAACCGGGGTGGAGTGTGAGCGAATGGTGTTCACTACGCAGCGTGAGTTGACCGACCGCCTGGTGGCGGAGCCGGATAATCCGGAGTACTCGGCATTTACGGTGTTGTGCCGTATTCGCGCCGATATGCGACGGGTGCAGAACCTGTCCGGCGGCTGCTTCTATCCGGCGCCTCGGGTTAGCTCCAGCGTTGTGGCGCTCACCCCGCGCTACCGCGAGCGGCCGGTCGGCGACCTAGGCGTGCTGCAGGAGCTTCTGCGAGGGGTGTTCTCGTCGCGTCGCAAAACGTTGCGCAACGGTCTCGCGGCTACGCGCTTCACTGCCGTTCTGGGGCGCGACCGGGTGGAGGCCCTTCTACGTTCGGCCGGGGGTGCTCCCGAACTGCGTCCGCAACAGCTGTCGCCCGAGGTATACCGGCATTTGGCGAACGCGTTAGCGGCGGCGCTCGCCGAGTAACTCGGCGAGCTCGCTCGCAACATTCCGGAATCGCCGCCGCCTCGCGCCTGGCTCCTCGCGCCCGGGCGGCCTTCCGCCGAGGCTTCGGTCTTTAGAGCAGCTTACAGTCCTTGAGGATCTGCTCGAAACTCGCTTTATCTGCCTCGCTCATCGGGCAGAGCGGTAAGCGATAGACTTCCTTGACTCGGCCGGTGCGCGAAACCGCGTGCTTGATCGGAATCGGATTGGTGTCGAGGAACAAGCCCTTGAAGAACGGCAGTAAGGCGTAGTGCTCGGCGCGCGCGGCCTCTATATCGCCGGCGAGGAAGCGCTCGACCAGCTTTTGCATCCGCCCCGGTATCAAGTTGCCGGCCACCGAGATTACGCCTACCCCGCCGAGGGCCAGGATTGGGAGCGTCAGGTTATCGTCACCCGAGAGCACATCGAACTCCTTCGGCTTACGGGCGATCAAGTCCATTACTTGCGGCATGCTCCCGCTGGCTTCCTTCACCGCCGGGATGTTGGGGTGGGGAGCGAGGCGCAGCATGGTGTCGTTCTCGATGTTCTTGCCGGTGCGGCCCGGGATGTTATACACGATGTGAGGGATATCGACCGCGTCGGCGATTGTGCTGAAGTGGCGGTAGAAGCCTTCTTGGCTCGGCTTGTTGTAGTACGGTGCCACCTGCAAACTCGCCGATGCTCCGATCTCCTTCGCTTGGCGAGTCATCTCCACCGCTTCCATTGTGCTGTTGGACCCGGTTCCGGCGATCACCGGAACACGACCGGCTGCTTGTTCGACCACGATGCGGACAACCTCGATGTTCTCTTTGTGCGTGACGGTTGGGCTCTCACCGGTGGTGCCGACCGGCACGATGCCGGATACACCCTCGGAGATCTGGAACTCCACCAAGTCGCGTAAGGCGCCCTCGTCGATCGACTCATCGGCATTAAACGGTGTGATAAGTGCTGTATAAGACCCTCTGTACATCTTCTTCCTCCTGCTCTCGCGCTGCTGTGCTTATTGTTCGGTACTGCGGGCGATCAGGTCCGCAATAAAGTCATCGACCGTGAAAAACCCTCGTCGGCTTTGGAGCCACTCGAGCGCCGCCACTGCGCCGCCGGCGAAGCCGCTGCGGTTACGAGCGGAGTGGGTGAGCGAGATAGTATCAGCCGGCGAGTCTAATGTCACGGTGTGAATGCCCGGGATCGAGCCTCCGCGCACGCTCGCGACGTGCAGCTCGTGCGGCTCAATCCGGCGGTGCAGACATTCGGTCACGAGCTCGGTTTTTGCGCGGTTGCGTTCCACGATCTTGTTCGCGAGCGTCAACGCGGTTCCCGACGGGCTGTCCTTCTTCTTGGTGTGGTGATACTCCTGCACCATGATGTCGTACTCGGGGAACGAGTTGACTATTGCGGCGGCTTTCTCGGTGAGCGCGAACATCAGATTTGCGCCGATTGAGAAGTTCGAGCCTACGAGGTAACCGATCTCCGAGCGGCTCACTTCGTTCTGTACGGCGTCGCGTGCGTCTTCCCAGCCGGTGGTTCCTACCACCGCCGGAACGCCGGCCTCGATATAGGTGCGCGCGTTCTCAGCGACTGCGTCGGCGAGCGAGAACTCGATCACGCCGTCGCAACCCTTGAGGTCCGAAACCTTCAGTGCGCTGCTGTCCCCGCGATCGGGAACAGGGTCGATACGCGACACTACGCTGTGCCCGCGCGAGAGGAGGATCTGCTCTACCTCCTGGCCCATGCGGCCGTATCCACAAATCGCTACTCGCATATTCAAACCCCCTGGCATAGGGTAACGGCCGAAGTGTTCACGATGTCGTCGACCGAACACCCTCGCGATAGATCGCTTACCGGCTTCGCGAAGCCTTGCAGAAACGGCCCGTATGCCTCGGCGCCCGCAAGACGTTGCACGAGTTTGTAGCCGATGTTACCGGAGTTGAGGTCGGGAAATACCAACACGTTGGCTTTGCCCGCAACCGAGCTACCGGGCGCTTTGCTCGACCCCACGCGCGGAACGATCGCGGCGTCGGCCTGTAGCTCGCCGTCGATGTGGAGCTCGGGTGCCGTCTCCTGAGCTATCTTCAATGCTGAGGTCACCTTCTCGACCGCCGGGTGGCTCGCCGAGCCCTTTGTCGAGAACGAGAGCATCGCCACAACCGGCTCAACCTGTAGGAAGGTGCGGCAACTCTCGGCGGCCGAGACCGCGATCGAGGCGAGCTGCTCGGGGTCGGGGTCCGGGATTGTCGCGCAGTCCGCAAAGATCATATGGCCGT
>SLBH01000161.1 GCA_007126415.1 Spirochaetales bacterium | reverse complement strand
GTCAAAGGGTAGTTCGTACGCCGTTTTGTACAGCTCGCGTCGATATACCTTGCCGATGAGCTGAAGCGGAGGATAGCGATGATCGACGAAACGCGCTGCGAACAGCTCGTCGTCGAGCCCGTAGAGGTCCTCAGGAGCAAGCTGCCCGGCCGTAAGCGCCGAATGAATCGCTTTCTTGATCATCGCGGTTGCAACCCGCACCGTCTTGTGCCAGTACACTGCACGGTACATCAGATACTTGCTGAACAGGATGTTCTCTACCGCAGAGACCCCGCGCGCGTGCAGCGCAAGGCCTTCGGCCCCGTTCGGGCGAATGTTTCGAAGCGCAAACTCGATGTCTTGCAGCCCATAGGGAACCCCGCAGAAGTAGGCGTCGCGGTTGAGATAATCGAGCTTGTCCGGGTCGAGCGCGCCGGAGAGCAGATTACGGTAGAACCGCAGCTCGTCGCTGCCGTCCTCGGGCAGCGTTTCGTCGACAATCGCGGCGATGAAGGCCGGGTCGAGCCCCAGATCGTCTTTGATACGCTTTGAAAGGGGCGGCTCCTGCAACAAACGTCCGGTCAGCACCTCGTGCTCTGCGAGCGGCAACTCCTTGAAGCTATGAGTGAACGGAAAGTGGCCAAGATCGTGGCACAGCGCGGCAACGAGAAACGCGCGGGTTCCGTCGAGGCTCAGCGGGATACAGTCGCGCTGTACCGCGAGCGCGCGGATCATTCTGCGCGCAAGATGAAACACGCCGAGGCTGTGCGCGAGCCGTGTGTGCGTGGCACCCGGGTACACAAGGTAGCTCGGACCGAGTTGCTTGATACGGTTCAGTTGCTGAAACGGCGCGGTGTCGATGATGCGGAGAATCTCGCCCGAGAGGCTCAGGTCTTGCCAGAGTGGGTCGCGAAGCGGACGATCGTAGCCGGTGTCGAGATGCGATATCACGGCGCTGTTTGGAGTCATACCGTAATAGTAGCCGAACTGCCGCCCAATGTGAACTCGTGTCGGTATGGGAGGTTTGACGGTGCTGCACCCTTTTTGGTACCGTTTCGTCGTGAGAAAACAATTTCTCGTTGCAATCACGCTCTCGGCGGTTGCGCTGCTGCTCGGCTGTAGCCCGGTCGAGAGCGACGAGCGCAGCTCCGACGCCCAATCCTCGGTCCTCCAGTCCGAGCGGAACGAGGATACCGACGCCGCTTCGGAGTCGGCTGCTGCAGCGGATAGCGAGTCCGACCCCGAGTCCGACCCCGACGAGGCGGTTCTCCGCGCGCGCCGACGCGCAACCTCGGAAGGCGTGGCGCTCCTGTCGTGGGGCGAGTTTCCGGGTTCGCGTCACGCCCCGATTGATTTCGCGATTGGCGAGCTGGTGCCTCCGGCGGCCTTTGAGCTCGAAAGCGACGAGGGAACGGCGCTGCGAACCGCACGAGAGTTTCTCGAGCAACTTTCGAATCGTGTGCTCGCGGCCGATATAGTAGAGGACGGCGCGCGACGGCGGCTCGAGCGGGCGTTGGAACCGGTGTTGTCGGGTGAGGTGCCGCTGGAAGCCGGGTGGCGCTACGGTGCGCCTCGCGCCGAGGCGTCGGATGAACTGCGCGTTCCGGTGCGCTACGGTGTGGAGATTTCCGGCGAGCTGACGTTACGCATTGCCGCGGACGGCATGGTGGTCGGCGGTTTCGAGTTTGAGCCGCACGCGGTGGGCGAGCCGAGAGCGCCGCGCCGTTTTGAGCCCGGTCCGGGAGCCGCTCCGAGCGGACTGTGAAGGCCTATTAGCGAGGAGGATGGATGCCGCAGAAGATCTCGCGTATCGAGCTCGAGTTCATTCTCAAGTCGTTGAAAGAAAGGCGAGCCTCGGTGGAGTTGCAACTCGACGGGGGGCGACTGCCCGCGGTCGTTGAGAGCTTCAACGACGAGCAGATACGCTTCGAGATCCTTGCCGATGAAGCTCCGAAGACCCACGAAGATCAACCGATCGAGATGCTGTTCCAGTTCCGCGGGCAAACCTTCAGCGGCAAATCGAAGATCGTTAAACCGGTTGAGACAGGTGTGGTGGCACGGCAACCGCGGGCGGTGCACCGAGACCTCGCGCGGCGATTCCCGCGTATTTTGGCGCCTCGGGGGATCGGGGTATACTTCGTGATCGACGAGCAAGCGATCAGCCTCAGCTTTCCTGATTCTGAGCAGTACGCGCCGGTTCAGAAACCCAGTTTTGATCCCGGGTTCGATGCTTCTAAGCTTACCGACCTGCTACAAGCCTTTCGTGAGCGTGCTCTGCAGTACGCCGCCGAGAGCAAGATCGTGATGCTGCGGGATCGTAAGCCGAAGGGAATGTTTGAGCGGCTGATTGTGCATACCGGGCGCATCTTGATTTTGCCGTTTCCGGTAGAGCAGAGCCAGACCGTTCCGCCGGAAGCGGTCGCCAATCTGATCACGCGACACAGAGTCGAAACGCTCGAGCGTGAGATGGCCGAGCAGTTCTCGGGCGCGCTCCAGGTGCTCACCGACGCAAGCAACGAGATGCGCAGAAAGAAGCTCATGTACGAGCTTTACTGCCCGATTCTCTATTACCAGTACGTTGTAGGGTATCTGTATCTTGTGCGTCCAATCACGCACGGCGCCGAGTTCGACTCCGGGGTAATTGATTTTGTGTGGCAGTATGCCCGCGTTTTTGCCTACTCACTTGAGGCGAACGGGTACTTTCGGAGCTCCGAGACCAGACCGGAGCTTCGAAAGGCCGAGTTGATAGACCTCAGCGCGAACGGCGCACTGTTCTCGGTCCCGAAAGACGGCCCTTCGCTCGGAATGTACGCCGAGACGCGGCTCGAGTTACGTCTCGATCGTCGGCGCGCCTCGGTGCAAGCGCGTGTGGTGCGCCGGATAGAGGAGGGCGAGCGCATCTTCCTCGGGCTTCAGTTCACTAAGATATCGCCGGAGCTACAACGAGCGCTCTGTCGGCGACTGTACGGTATAGATTCTCCGGAGGAGGCTGAGGAGTTTTCAGGGATCGAGCTCGAGGACCTTGAGTCTCCCGGCAGTTCTTCACCACGAGGCGCGCGAGGTTGACACAGTTTCTCGGTCTCGCTATAGTAGCGAAAACTTACATGGTGGCGTAGCTCAGTCGGTAGAGCAAACGGCTCATATCCGTTCGGTCAGGGGTTCGAATCCCTTCGCCACTACGAATCGCACGAGTTCCAACGACCGTGTTCTAATCAGACCCTTTCGCTTGCGAAAGGGTTTTTATTTCGCTTATAAACTCGTCGACGTTGGCGAAGTTCCGGTATACCGAGGCGAAGCGGATGTACGCGACGCGGTCCAGCTCGTAAAGGCGGTCTAAAACCATGTCGCCGATGCGCGCGGAGGGCAGTTCGTGATTCGCCTTGGCCTCGATCATCGCAGCTTCCTCGAGCTCGGTGATAATCGCCTCGATCTGCGGCTGCGGTACCGGTCGCTTGCGGAGCGCCTGCTGGATGCCTTTCTCGAGTTTCTCGCGACTGAACGGCTCGCGCCGCGCCGAGCGCTTGACCACCATGAGCTGCTTCTCTTCGACACGCTCGTAGGAGGTAAACCGGTATCCGCAGGCGAGACATTCGCGCCGGCGCCGAATAGAGTCGCCGCCGGCGAGCGTCCGTGACTCAACTACTCGGTCCTGTTGGCTGTTGCATAACGGGCATCGCATATCTAGTTCGGATAGTAGCCGAGATGGACGGTTGCTTCAACTAACCGAATAGGTATAGTGGAGGGGTATGCCTGATCTACCCTTAGCGGCTCTCATCGCTGTCTACGCTCTGTGCTGGGTAGGTTTGCACCTAGGCGCGGGGTTAATCGCGCATCTGCTGCCTGAGCGCGTGCTGCGGCGGGGCCGGTGGTGGTATCAACCGCGAGCCTTCGAGCAAAGCGGACGGCTCTACCGTCGTCTCTTCGGCATTCAGCGGTGGAAACATCGTATCCCCGAGGCCGGGAACTTCTACCGAGGAGGTTTCGCCAAGCGGACGTTTGGTCGAAGCGATGCGGCGTATGCCGAGCGGTTTGTTCTTGAAACCTGCCGGGCGGAGTTCTCGCACTGGCTTACGATTGGACTGGCCCTGACGTTTCAGCTGTGGAACGATTGGTACGTGACGGTGCTGATGCTTGCGTATGCCGTCGCCGTGAACCTGCCGTGTATTCTGATTCAGCGCTACAACAGGCCGCGCCTGCTACGGCTCTACGAGCGTCTCAGTGGCCGGTAGTGACGGTGCGGCCTTTCCAGGTGACTCGCCGGAGCATGTAGGTGCCGACGAGCGAACGCAGGTAGACCCCGGCGAAAAACGCTAAGCCCACCGGGTAGAGCAGTGCGGTAAGCAGCTTAAATCGTCCGATTGGGCGCAGCAGCAGATGGAGTTGCGCCGCGTAGAGCAGGTAGACCAACACTCCCGGTGCAATCGGGCCGGTTGTCAAAGCGCGTACCGCAAGCGCTGCGCCGCAGAACCAGGAGGTAAGCGCGATCAACACGCTCAGCGGAGTACGCGACGAGGCAACCGCGAAGTTCTTTGTCCAGCCTTGGACAAGCTCGCGTAAGCCGTTGGGGTACATGCGAAACCGCAGCTCCTCGCCTCCGATCAGAAACCTGATCCTGCAGCCGTGCGAGTGAAGTCGTGTCCCGAGCGCGACATCGTCGAGCACCTCACCGCGTACCGCCGCATGCCCGCCGCCGCGCTCGTAGCACTCCCGTGACAGCAGTATACACGGGCCGAACGCGCCTTTCGGAGCCGACCGCCGCGGCAAGGTGAACGCGGCTAAGCCCGCGATCAGTACGATGTTGAAGAACGCCGAGAGCTGTTCATACGGACGCTCGAGCTCGTGGTAAGGCTGCACCGTGACGACGGTCGGCCGCCCGCGCGTGTTGTTGTGGGTTCGATACTCGGCAAGCAGCGCTTCGAGAGCGGTTGTGGACGGACGGCAATCGGCGTCGAGGAACAGCAGAAGCTGCGATGAGGTGGCCTCGGCACCGGTGGCGCAGGCGCGCGTCTTTCCGATCCACTCCGGGGGCGGTTCGGAAAGCTGCAGAACCCGTGCTCCCTGCGCACGCGCCACCGCGGCGGTTGCATCGCTTGAGTTATCGTCTACCACCACGAGTTCGTCCGGTGGGCGTGTCTGGTGCGCGAGGGCCGACAACAAGCGCGGCAGATTGTGCTCCTCGTTGCGCGCCGGGATGATGACCGCAACGCTGTCGGCGTTAGGTTCGGGGTGTTCCGCGCGCTGCAGGCGTTCGGGGCGGTGCAGCACCGTGAACGCCGCCGGCCACAGCAACAACGCAGCAATCGTCACCCAATCGAGCATCTCGGCATCTCCAAGGCCTCCGCGCCGGCGGCGCTTAGTATTCCAAGCATCTCGGCGTGAGACTCGCTCCGCAGGAGCGCCGGGCGGAGTGTGGCGTACCGGGAGCAGCCGCCGAGGTAGGTAGAAACGAAGCGCTTCAGTACCCCAACCTGTCGCCGGCCGCCCCATTCCTCTGCGTGCAGGGAAACGTGACGGCGGAACAGCGCGATGCGCTCAGCCTCCGAGAGGCGTGAGACGGAACTCCCGGGCACGCGGTTCAGCGCCAACGGGTCTCTGACAACGGCGCGCGCGAGCATGAAGCCGTCCACGGGGTAGCGCGGATGCAGGTCAAGCGCCTCGTGCGCGGTTTCGAGATCGCCGTTGCCGATGATGAACGTCTGCGGCGCGATGCGGTCGCGCAGGGTGAGGACCGCGTTGAGAGAGTCCCAGTCGGCTTCGCCGCTGTAGCCCTGTGCCGCGGTTCGGGCGTGTACGCAGAGCGCATCGAGGCGCTGCTCGAGCAGGAAACCGCACCACTCCGCAACCGCAGGACTGCGGGTTCCGAGACGGGTCTTGACGCCGACAGGCAGGTCCGGCGCGCCGCTTCGGACCGCTGCTATGATCTCGCGCGCGAGCTCGGGCGTCTCGATCAGCCCGGCGCCGGCACCGCGTTTGAGGATCTTCTTGACGGCACAGCCCATATTGATATCCACGCCGTCGTAGCCGAGTTCGGCCACCAAGCGCGCGGCGCCGTGATACGCCTCGGGGTCGCGGCCCCACAGTTGTGCGATCAGCGGGCGCTCATCGGAATGAAACCGAAGCCGGTCCTTGAACCGCGTTGCTTTAGGCGAGCACAGACCGTTGACCCAGGCAAACTCGGTGTACATCAGATCGGGGGCGGCGATGCGTTGCAGAACGCGTCTAAACACCGTGTCGGTGATGTCCTCCATCGGCGCCATCGCTATGAAGGGTCGCGGCAGGCGCCGATACACCGAGCGTTCGAGAGACATCTGTCCGGCTCTCAGTCGTTGTTATGGTCGTTCAGGTTGCGCAGGACCAGTTCACCCGGTTCAACTTGACCCGCCTGGTACGGGTGCATCACGTAGCTGAACCGGTAGGTGCCGGGGAGCACGCGATACTGCTCGAGCAGCTCATGCGGCCGTGGGCCCGAACCGACGCCGCGAATGCGGTGATCGAGCGCGAGAAAAGTCTCGTCGCTGAAGGTGATCTCGTCGGTGTGCGTGGCCTTGAAGAGCGAGTCCGGGGCGCAGTGCAGCGCCGAAAAACTGAGTTTCTCGGGCGCACACAAGACCAAACCGGCGCCGCCTTTCTTCTCGAGCGCGCACCAGCGCACATCGCTATGTGCTCCGTTCTCCTGCGGAACGATGTAGGGAACAAACTGTTCGGTTACCGTCGATTCGTAGTGCCCTATAGGAGAGCCGTACTTGCGGTCGGGGTAGTTTTCGCCCGGGCCTCGCCCAAACCACTGCAGTTTCTCGAACCCGGAGTTGAACTGCACGAGCACCCCGATCCGAGGGAGCTCCGGGTTGGCGGGCCCGACAGTTACGGTGTTCTCGATCCAGATTGCGCCGTCGGGATGGATGCGGTACTGGTGGAAAAAGGTTATCGCCTGGTCTTCACCGCGATCCTTAGCCGAGTGCATGATACCGACCACGACACTACCGT
Organism: Spirochaetales bacterium; assembly: GCA_007126415.1. Lineage (GTDB taxonomy): Bacteria > Spirochaetota > Spirochaetia > DSM-27196 > SLAA01 > B1Sed10-166. The sequence continues at coordinate 12,892 of SLBH01000161.1, read as the reverse complement.
GATCGGGGTCTTCCTCCACCGAGATCTCCTGCACCGCGAGCTCGAGGTTGTGGTACCCGGCGCGCAGCCAATCACGGAGCACGTTGTCGGAACCGTCGGTCGTAAGCTTTTGCCCGTCGTTATCGGTGGCGGCGCGCCAGATGTTGAGTTGCGGGCCCATCTTCACGATATCGTGCTCGTCCCAAAAGATTGACGAAATCACTCCGAGCGCCTTGCGAAACGTGACGCGCAGGCGGTCGTTGAAGATCCATATCCGCCGGTCGTCCTGCTTGAGCTTCAGCCGAGTGGTGGTAGGCCGGCGCGTGTTGCGCGCTTGCTTTCGGCCGCTGAGCTCGAACTGCTCCCACGCGACGAGCGTGCCGGCGTCGAGCAGTCCGGTGCCGGAGCGCTCCGACGCGGTCACGGTCAAGATCGCCTCCTGCGCCGGGGCCAACGTTACGCTCTCGTACGGCACCGTTACCACCTCGTGCTCGCCCGGCGCGATCGAGCCGATCTCCAGCTCACCGCGCTGCAGCACCTCCCCGTCTATCGCAACGCGCCAGCGGAAGATGAGGTCGTCGAGCGCGGTGAAGGAGCGTTTGTTGTGTATCTTGAAGGTTTTGTCGCGCTTGCTGCGATGCTCGATCGCGATCGGTCGACCTATTTGCCGAAGCTCCTGTAACGCCGGATGCGGCACGCGGTCGGGCCATACCAGCCCGGAGATACAACCGTTGGCCGCGTGCGGTGCATCGCCGAAATCGCCGCCGTAGCTCCATCGTGAACGCGAATCGGCGGGGTTTGCTCGTAGCGCACGGTCTGCCCAGAACCACACGAAGCCGCCCTGCAGACCGTGGTTGCGCTCGATCGTCCCCCAGTATTCGCGCAACCCGCCGTTACTGTTGCCGGCGGCGCGCGAGTACTCGCTCATAATCAGCGGACGGTGATCGCCGCTTTGCGTCGCCCAGCGCTCTAGTGCTCCGATCTCGGGGTAGCGAGGGGCCACAATGTCGGTTGCGAACTCGCCGCCGCTCCAGGTGGAGTCGTCATGAGCGCCGGGATAGCACAGCGGCCGGTCCGGGTCGTACGAGCGGATCCAACCGGCAAGCGCGTCGTGGTTCGGCCCGTAGCCGCTGCCGCTGCCGAGCGACCACACGATCACGCTCGGGTGGTTTTTGTTGGCTTGCACCGCGCGCATTCCGCGGTCGTGAAACGCGTGTGCCCACTCCGATCCTTCTGCGAGTTCATCGGTGAAGGCCGGCGCGTCTATGTTGACCGAGTCGAACACCCAGATACCGTGGCGGTCGCAGAGATCGTACCAGCGTTGGTCGGCCGGGCCGTCGCAGATACGTACCGCGTTTAGATTATGGCGCTTGAGCGTTTTGATATCATCGAGCATACGCTGTTCGTCTAAGGTGTGCCCGGTGCGGTCGTCGTGCGGCGCCCAGTTCACGCCGTGAATCGGGATTGGGCGTCCGTTGACCAGCAGTTGACGGTTCTCGATCTCGACTCTACGCATGCCGAAGCGCAACGCGTGTACGTCCATCGCGCGGCGCCCGGGGTCGCGCACCGTGAGCACGGCGCTGTAGAGCTGCGGATGCTCGCTGCTCCAGAGTTTGGGATCGCGAACGGTGCCGCTCAAAACCACGCGTCGTAGGCTGCGACTGCCGGCCCCCGCGTCGATCTCCCCGGCGTGTTCGCCGCGACTGTGCGGCGCGTGAACGCCGTCCTCGGCGCGGACCGACAGCGGCGCATCGAATACCGGTCTGCCGTGCGGGTCGAACAGCTCGAGCTCAACGCCGTAGCCGGCCTCGGGCCGTTCGCTGTAGCCGAGCTCAACGCGGCACTCCAGCTCGGCCTCCTGCAGCGAGCGACGTGGAACCGCGCGTATGAACGCGTCCTGGATATATACGTAGTCGGTGCTATACAGCAGCACATCGCGCAGAATACCGGGTAGCCACCAGCGGTCGCGCGTTTCGAGGTAACTGCCGCTGCAGTAGGAGAACACCATGATCGCAAGCGTGTTGGTGCCGCTCGAGAGAAATCGCGTGATATCGATCTCGGTTGCGGTGCGGCTGTCTTCGCCGAGTCCGGCGTTGCGGCCGTTTACGTACAGCGAGAACCCGCTTTCAACCGCTCCCAAACGCAGCACCACGCGGCGGTCTCGCCAATCTCTTGGGAGTTTGAAGCTGGTTCGATACACGCCGGTGGGATTGTCGTCGGGGGTGAACGGAGGTTGTTCTTCGAACGGGGCTCGGCCGCCGTTGTAGCGCGGGCGGCCGTAACCCTGCAGCACCCAGCTCGTTGGAACCTCGATCTCGGACCACGAGCGGTCCTTGAACCCCGCCTCGAGCACCTTCAAGGGGACCTCGGCGGGCCCGCCGAAGAGCTGAAAACGCCAGCTACCGTTGAGCATGCGAACCCAGGGGCTGTCGTCGAGGTTGTAGCCCTGCGCCGCCTGCCCGTCGTCGTATGGAAACAGCGGCGAGCGCGACGGGAGCCGATTTCGTCCGAGCGCCTCAGGCTGTTGCCATATGGAATCGTGTTGGGCGGCTTTCTGCATCGGTGGCTCCTAGATTGCGATTGGTATGATCTCGACCTACTCTCTCCCTCGAGGGCGTCGTTGTTATCCTTGTACCGAGATATCGACGCTTGGTCGAAGCTCGGCAAGCACCTGCACCGGCTGATGCACCGGGTGGTTGCGAAAGGCTTTGAGCAGCTGTGGGTCAACCGCCTCGCCTCGGTCTATTGCCGGGAACGCAAGCTGATACAGGTGATAATCGAAGCGCGGAGCCCATTTCCGTGATCCGAGCCGCGCGGTAGTCGAGCAGTTGTCGACCATGTAAGCGACGCCTTTGTAATGCATGAACGGGTTCAGCGAATCGACGGCCTCGATGATCGACTCGTTCACAATCTCGGAGTACACATGATCATGGCGCAGTAGAACGTCGATCTGCGCCATCATCGTCGCGACGTAAACACCGGCGGTGAAGCCGTCTAACGGAATGTTGTCCGGATCGCGCTCGGCGCGAACCTTCTCGCCCACGCGCCACATCTCGGTGCCGTCGATCTTACTAAACGGAAACTCCTCCATGCGCTCACCGGCGAGGATGACCGAACGGATCTCGTTTCCGCAGGCGACCTCCTGGTAGATCTCGGTGAGTATCTCGAGCGCGGGCCGGTACGAAGCCGAGTAAGCTTCGTCGAAGCGCTTTTTCTCGGCGGCGTCGAGCTTGTCGTAGAGAGCGAGCATACCGTCCTTCGAGAGCGTTTGCGAGATTGGGCCGGTGACCGACTCTACGCTATGGCGAAAGGCGTCTTCCTTCGTCATGCCGCCGTCGAGGTAGCGCCGATAGAGTGACTCAACGATACCGTGAGCCGCCCCGAGCAAGATGCCGCGCTCGCCGAAAATATCGGAGCGATACTCCATCTCGAGCGAGGTCATGAACGAAAACGGCGCCCCGAGCGCAACCGACCAACCGATGGCGTAATCGGTTGCTTTCCCGTCGATATCCTGCTCAACCGCGAAGCTCGCGTTGATTCCCGCGCCGCCGATCTCGCGGCCTTGTTCGTAGAGCCTGCGTACCGAAGGCCCCATACCTTTCGGACAGACGCCGATCACGTTGATGTTCGACGGCAGCTGCTCCCCGTTTGCCTGCAGGTAGCCGAGCAAGAAGCCGTGCGAAAGGCCGAGAGTGGCTCCGGGCTTCATGGCGGCGAAGATCTCTTTGTGCAACGACGCCTGGGCGTAATCCGAGATCAAGAGCAGCACAAGGTCCGACTCGGCTACGGTCGTCATCATTTCCTTCAGCGTGCCGTCGGCCTCGCTGAAACCGGCCTGCTGAGCCTTCGCCCAAGAACCGGACCCGTTTCGCAACCCAACGGTAACCTTGATCTCGGTGCCTTCGAGCGAGTCGCGCAGATTCTGCGCTTGAGCCGGGCCCTGCGAGCCCCAGCCGATAACTCCTATCTGCTTGACGCCGTCGAAGGCCTGGGGCAAACGGCTGAACAGGTGGCGGCCGCCCCGTACGATCCGCTCCTCGGTGCCGGCGAGTGTTATTGTCTCGGTCTCAAATACTCGGCTGGTGAACGCAAACTCCATAGTGGTAGTACCTCCCCGCGGTTCAAATGCTTGTCGCGATACTATACCGATCGCCCTCGGTGACTCAAGGGCCGGTGTGCTACAGCGGGATCTTCACGAGGGCGAGTATCAGTGCGGCAAGGGCGGCGGTCGCAAACAGGTCGCCGCGCTTGGGGCGGCCGAGCGGAGGCGTGAACGGTGCACCGCAGTAGCCGCGCGAGGTGAGCGCGGCGCTGATCTCCTCGGCGCGCCGCGGCAAGCGGTGCAGGATGCTGCCGAGCACCGCGGCCGCCCGCCGGGCGGGGCGGTTACAGCCGCGCGCCGCCGCGGCGGCGCCGGCCTCGGCGGTTTCGGCGAACAGCACCTCGATGAAGCGAAGCGTGAGCGAGGCCGCGAGGGCTGTCTGTGCCGCGGCGCGCGGCGCGAGCGGGCGCAGAGCCGCCGCGATCACCGCAGTAAGCTCCGCCGAGCGCGTGACCGCGGTAAAGAGGTTCGCGACCAGTACCGCGACCGCGATCCGCGCGGCGTAGCCGGCGTTCTCGCCGGCCGAGAGCAGCACGATCACCGTGAGCAGCACCGCGAGCGGGAGCATGCGCCGCAACGTCGCGAGGAGCGAGACCTCGGCGGCGCGATACCCGGCCGCGGTCACGGCGGCGAGGAGCAGCAGCGCGGCGGGTGTCAGCGCAAACGCAACCGCCTGCAGCGCGATCAGCGCGATCACCTTTACGCGTGGGTCGAGGCGGTGTAGCGCGGTATCGGTCGGCGTGTAGGAGAACAGCCCTGGTTGTCCGGTCATCATACCTCGCGCCACGAGAGCTCCGTGAGCGTGCCGTGGGGGCGCCTTAGGCCGTACGCCGGAAGCTCCGTGAGAAACCGCTCAGGTGAGGTATCTGCGGCGACGCCGCCGTCGGCGAGCGCAATCACGCGGTCGGCCTCGCCGAGCACCTTCTCGATGTCGTGGGTGATCATGATCACGGTGTGGCCGCGCTCCTTGAGGCCAACAAGATAACGCAGGAGCTCGACGCAAGCGGCGTGGTCGAGAAACGTGAACGGCTCGTCGAGCACGATACAGCTACTCCGTGTCGCGATAACCCCGGCGAGCGCGAGCCGCCGCCGCCGGCCTCCCGAGAGCGTTGCCGGCGGTGACTGCCGCTCGGCCTCGAGTCCGGTCAACGCGAGTGCCTCGGCAACGCGCTCGGAAACCTCGGCCTCCGAGATCTGCTGCACCCGCGGGCCGAACGCCACGTCCTCAAACACCGTTTGACCGATGATCTGACTTTCGGGGTCTTGAAAAACCATCCCGACCGTGCGGCGGCAGGCAGCGAGGTCGGCTTTGATAGGGCGTCCGTCTATCAGAACCTCGCCTTCGTCCGGCAGCAACAGCCCGTTGAGGTGACGCGCGAGGACGGTCTTGCCGCTGCCGTTGGCTCCGAGGAGCAGGACGAAGCGGCCGGGCTCGATCGCGAAACTCACACGACGGAACACCCAGCGGCTGCCGAAGCGCTTGCCGAGCTCGCGCAGCTCTATGGTGCTCACGGGTTGTTTTGCCTCCCGCCGCCGGTGCTCGGTGCCCCGGTGTTCGCCGCCCCGGCGCTCGGCGCGTCCCGGCGCGGCGCCTCGCGGAGGTCTTCGTCGGCGCCGGCTTCCGATATCTGCAGCGCCCCGAACAGCGGTGCGACGCGCCGGTAGACCGCCGCGATCGCGACTACCTTGAGCGCGTCACCCGGCAGGAACGGTGCCGCGCCTACCATAACGGCTTCGAGCGGCCCGAGTCCGGCGACGAAAACCAAACCGGCGGTTCCGCCGGCGAGGATCAGTGCGGCACCGCCGCCGGCGGCGGCAAGAACACGCGCGCGCGACGGGAAACCTCGGGTGAGTGCCCCGCTGAGCGCGGCAGCCGGAAGATAGCTTACGAGATACCCGGCGGTGGGCCCGAGAAAGGTCGCCGGTCCGGCCGCTCCGCCCGCAAAGACCGGAAGGCCCACCGTACCGAGACCGAGGTACAACAAGACTGCGAGGACACCACGCCTTGGACCGAGTAGGACGCCCGCGAGCAGCACCAGCATATTCTGCAGCACCAACGGCACCGGCGAGAACGGCAACGGTACCACGATGTAGGCGCCTACCGCGATCAAGGCGGCGAACAGCGCGGTGTGCACCGTCGCGGTGAGTGTCTGAGCTGCTGTAGGATCAACAGGGTTAGTATCAGTTTTGCCGGAGAAGGTCATCGTGAAGCAGACAGTAGCACACAACGGCGCACTGGTGAACAACCAAATTGAAGCGCCGGCCGCTTCTGCGCTATGATCGACGGCATAATGGCGACGTTTCACAATCGCGTGCCGCGACGGCGCGCGCACCCCACCGCGATTGTTGTGCTCGCGCTGCTCGCGGCGATACTGCTCGCGGCCGAGCGCGGCTACGGTTTCAGCATTTCTCAGGCTGCGAGCTTGTATCCCGAGCCGCCCGAGATCGATGCGCGTTCGGCTATCTTGCTCGATTACGATACCGCGACGGTACTGTTTGAACACAACGCCGACGAGGTCATACCGCCGGCCTCGCTTACCAAGGTGGTAGGCATGCACGCGGTGTTTGAGGCGGTGGACCGCGGCGAGGCTGCGCTTTCCGAAACCGTTGAGGTCCCCGAGCACGCCTGGGCCCGCAATATGCCTCGTTACTCCTCGCTGATGTTTCTTGGGCCCGAGCAAGAGGTAACGCTCGAGGAACTTGTGTACGGGCTCGCGATCCCGTCCGGAAACGACGCCGCGGTCGCGGTCGCGGAGCACATCGCCGGTGGCGTGCCGGAGTTTGTTGCGCGGATGAACGAGGAGATGCGCAGACTCGGGCTCGAGCAGACTCGGTTTGTGGAGCCTTCCGGATTGAGCGACGAGAATCAAACGACCGCGCGCGAGTTTCTGCAGTTTCTGTACGACTATCTCGAGCGTCGCCCGGACGCCTTGAGACGCTTCCACGCGCTCGAGGAGTACGCGTATCCTCAGGAGCGCAACCGGTCGCCGGGCAACGGCGAGCCCACGATCACGCAACGAAACCGCAACGTGCTCCTGCGCGAGTACGACGGCGCCGACGGTATAAAGACCGGCTACATCCCGGCCTCGCGCTATAACCTCGCGTTCAGCGCCGAGCGCAACGGGCGGCGCTTGATCGGCGTGCTGTTGGGGGTTCCGGGCGATACCCACGTTGAGGGCAGCGCCGAGCGCTCGCGCCAGGCCGCGGCCTTGCTCGATTACGGCTTTGAGGAGTTTGCAACCGTTGCGCTCGGGCATCCCGAGCCGCCCCCCGTCCCGGTATGGTTCGGTTCCGCACCTGAGGTGACGGTACGGAGCGACGATCACGACACCGTAGCGGTACCGCGCGGGTCGCTGGAGATGCTGGAAGGCGAGCTCGTGCTGCCGCGCGAACGCGAGGCGCCGGTATATGCCGGTGAGCGTCTCGGGGAGCTGCGCTACGGCGTCGACGGCGTGCCGGTGCACACCCGCACGCTGTACGCCGCCGAGACCGTGGAGCGAGGCCCGTGGTGGCGCGTGGTCTGGGACCACATCAGAAGATTCTTTCTACAGCTCGTCGATCGATTGTGATATCCGATTGCGAAATCGGCCGAGGTTACGGTTTGCTTCGTTCGCGCTTTGGCAGTATCTTTTTGCAATCGAGGGTCGGTGCAGAGTCCAAGCGCCGTTCCGACCACATCTTAAGGAGAGAAGGAGGCGAGCCATGGCATTTACATTACCCAATCTTCCCTACGACTTTAACGCATTGGAGCCGTATATAGACGAGCAGACAATGCAGATTCATCACGGCAAGCATCACGGAACCTACGTGAGCAAGCTCAATACCGCGGTGGAAGGCACCGAGTACGAGAAGCTCTCGATCGAGGAGCTGATGCAGAAAGCAGCGAGCGTGCCGGAGAACATTCGAACGGCGGTACGAAACAACGGCGGTGGTCACTGCAACCACTCCTTGTTCTGGCAGATTATGGCACCAAACGCGGGTGGTGAACCGAAAGGCGAGCTCGCCGATGCCATATCTTCAGCCTTCGGAAGCTTCGATGAGTTCAAGAAGCAGTTCTCGGCAGCCGCGGTCGGACGTTTCGGCAGCGGTTGGGCTTGGCTTGTCGTGAACCCCAGCGGCGGAAAGCTCGAGATCATGAGCACTCCCAATCAGGATAACCCGTTGATGGTCGGCATCGTCGCGGAGGCGAAGACCGCTCCGTTGACGCCGATCCTTGGGCTTGATGTATGGGAGCACGCGTACTACCTGAAGTACCAAAACCGTCGCCCGGAGTACATCGAAAACTTCTTCAACGTGATCAATTGGGACAAAGTTGCGGAGCTCTACGCCGCCGCGAAGTAAGCGAACAGAAGCACCCTCTTGAGCATGTTTCGGGCCTCCGACGACTCCGGTCGTCGAGAGGCCCTATTTGTTTCCCCAGCCGCGAGTTGTGTCCCAAGCCGCGAGCAGGCTCAAACGCCCGCAGCCGAACCGTATGCGCCAACGCAGGTGAACACAGGCGCAACGCAGGCGCGGCGCGTTGACCCGGCGGTACGCGCTTGATACGATTATCGGCACGTCCAGGATAGATGCTACGCATGCATAAGAACCGCCTTCGTTTTGATAAGTCCCTCGTGTCTCTGTTCGCGGTGGGTGTGCTGGTGCTCATCGGCTGCGCCGCGGAGGAAGAACCGGAGGAGGCTGAGGCACGTCCGGCCAAGATGATGGAGCTCTCGGCTCCGGTTGAGACCGTCACGCACCGGTTCAGCGGAAGGGCCGCTGCAGCACGCCGTAGCGTGCTGGCGTTTGGAGTGCCGGGAGAGGTGGAGGACGTCTCGGTTGAGCTTGGAGACGCGGTCACGCTCGGGCAGGAACTCGCGCGGCTCGATGATGAGGATTACCGCTATAAGGTTGGCGAGGTCGCGAGTAAGCTCGCCGCTGCCGAGGCGGCGGTGGATGAGGCTGAGTCGCATTATCGTCGAGGCGAGGAGCTCTACGCCGCCGAAGCGATAAGCAGCACCGAGTTCGACAGCTTAGAGAGCGCGTATCGTCAAGCCGTCGCAACGCGTGACGGCGCGCGTGAGGGCCTGCAGCAGGCCGAGTCGGCATTGCGCGACACCGTGCTCGAGGCGCCGTTCGACGGCGTGATCGCGGCGCGTCAGGTGGACCCGTACGAGAACGTCAGCCCCGAGATTCCGGCCTTCATCCTCGACGACCCCTCCGAGATAGAGGTGACGGTGGGAGCATCGGAGTGGTTCGTCGCTCGACAAGACGAGATCGAGCGCGTTGAGGTGAAGTTCGAGGCGCTCGAGGACGAGGCGCACCCCGCCGAGCTTGTCGCGGTTGGAACCGATCTGGACCCCAGTACGCAGGCTTATCCGGTGAAGGTGCGCACGGCCAATCGAAAGATGCGGATTCTGCCCGGGATGACCGCCGAGGTAACCTTCGAGCGACGCCCGCGCGCACCGGAGGCCGAAGCAACCGAGGCGAAGCTCCGCTATCTCGTGCCGATCACCGCACTGTTTGAGGAAGACGGAAGAGCGTTTGTGTGGCGATGGGACCCCGAGTCGCGCACCGTGGAACGCAGGGAGGTGGTTACCGAAGGGCTCGAGGGCGACGAGGTGCGCATTAGCAACGAGCTGCAGCCCGGCGATTTCATCGTGATCGCGGGCGCGGAGTACCTCCAGGACGGCGAACGCGTTGAGCCGCACAACGATGGCGCGCAGCAAGAATCCACAGGACATGAGTCTGGGGAGCGCGATGCGGATCGGTGAGACCGCGATCGAGCGGGCCCGGCTGGTGACCTTCGCGGTGCTGCTCGTCGCGGGCGTCGGCATCTTCGCGTTTACGCAGCTCGGCCGGCTCGAAGACCCCGAGTTCACGATACGCTCGGCGCTGGTGCTCACGCAGTATCCGGGCGCCGATGCAGCGCGCGTGGAGCAGGAGGTAACCGAGCCGCTGGAGCTGCAGATTCAGCAACTCGGCGAGCTCGATGACCTCGAGTCGTTCAGCCGCGACGGGTTCTCGCTTATCTATGTGCATGTCGACGACCGCTACGGCGGGCAACGCCTGCGGCAGATCTGGGACGAGCTGCACAAGCAGGTGTACCGCGCGGCCGCCGAGCTGCCGTCGGAAGTGCGCGGGCCGCTCATCGAGGACGACTACGGCGACGTCTACGGCGTGCTACTCGCGTTGACCGGAGACGGCTTCAGCTACGCAGACCTCGAGGAGATTACCGAGGACGTGCAGCAGGAGCTTCTGCGCGTTCCGGATGTCGCGAAGGTAGATATCTTCGGCAGTCAGGGCGAACGGATCTACCTGGAAACTACCCGCGCTAAGATCGCGGAGCTTGGGCTGCACCCACAGCTTGTCGCGCTCGCGCTCAATCGTCGAAACGTGGTGGAGCCCTCGGGATTTGTGGAGCTCGGTCCGCGTGAGCTTCCGATCTATACCAGCGGGTTGTTCCGCTCGATAGACGAGATCGCGCGGATGCAGATCCGTAGCCCGTTGACGGGCGAGCTCGTGCGGGTGGAAGACTTCGCCGAGGTTGGCCGCGGATACGCCGATCCGCCCGAGGCTATGCTGCGCTTCAACGGCGAGGCGACGCTCGCGCTCGGGGTGGTGCCGACCGAGGGCGCCAACGTGGTGGAGCTCGGCCGGCGCGTGCAGGACGAGATCGCGCGAATCGAGCAGCGCCTACCGGCGGGCGTTGAGTTTGGGGTGATCGCGCTGCAGTCCGAGGAGGTGGAGCGCGCGATCGGTGAGTTTCTCACCAATCTCGGCTCCGCGGTCGCGATCGTGCTCGTGGTGATGATGGTCTCGCTCGGGCTGCGCACCGGCGTAATCGTTGGGGTCGGCGTGCCGCTGAGTATCCTCGCGACCTTCGCTGTGATGTGGGTCTCGGGGATAGAGCTGCACCGGGTCTCGCTCGGCGCGCTTGTGATCGTGCTCGGGATGCTCGTCGACAACGCGATCGTGGTCTCGGAGTTGATGCTCGTGAAGATGCAGCGCGGCGACGAGCGCATCGAGGCGGCACGCGAAGCGGTCTCCGAGACGGCGCTTCCGTTGCTCGCCGCTACGCTGATCGCGATGCTCGCGTTCTCTCCGGTGGTGATGACGCAGTCCGCAACCGGTGAGTTCACCGGCGCGTTGTTCTGGGTAGTCGCGGCGAGCCTGCTCGCGTCGTGGTTGCTCTCCGTTACCTTAACGCCGGTGATGGGGTATCGCTACCTGCGGCCTTCGGGCGGCGCCGGCAGCGACCCGTACGATCATCGCATCTACGGGTGGTTTCGCACGCTGACGCGCACCGTGTTGGCGTATCGCCGCACAACGCTGTTGGGGGTGCTGGGGCTGCTGGTGGTAGCGTTTCTCGGGTTCTTGCTCGTGCCGCAGATCTTTTTCCCGCCGGCGCAGCGAGCGCAGTTTCTCGTTGATTACTGGCTCCCGGAGGGCAGTAGGATCGAGCAGACCTCGGAGGATATGCGCGAGATCGAGGCGTTTCTCGGCGATCTGGACGAGGTCACCGACGTTACCGCGTTCATCGGCGAGGGCGCCCCGCGGTTCTATTTGCCGATGATCCCTGAGCCGCCGAACCCGGCGTTTGGGCAGATTCTGGTCAACCTCGGAGAGGTTGAAGATCTCGACGCGACGATGGAGAAGACGCGTGCCTTCATGAGCCGCCGCTTCGCCGACGCACAACCGCGCGTTCGCCCGATGCAGCTCGGCGAGCCGGTGCGCTACCCGTTGAAGCTTCGCATCAGCGGACGCGACAAGGACGAGTTGCACGCGCTTCAGGCCGAGGCGCGGCGCGTGATCGAGGAGCACCCGGGGGTCGCCGAGGTGCGCCATAACTGGCGGCAACGCACTGCTCGGCTCGATGTAGTGGTCGACCAGGATCGCGCCGCGCTCGCGAACGTCTCGAGCGCCGGCGTCGCCGAGGCCTTACAGGCCGGGTTCGCGGGGCGTCCTATCGGGCTGTACCACGAGGGCGACGAGCGGATCCCGATTGTGTGGCGCTTTCCGGCCGAGGACCGCCTCGACGCCGCCAACGTTGCAAACATGATTGTGTGGCCGGAGGGGCCGGGGCGTCCGGTGCCGTTAGCGCAGGTTGCAGAGATCGAGCTCAGCTGGGCCGAGTCGATGATCTGGCGCTTCAACCGTCGCCGCGCGATCACGGTGCAGGCCGATCTGAAGCCCGGCTTCACCTCGCACGGCGTGCAGCACGACCTTGACGACGCGGTGCAGGCGCTTGAGCTGCCGGCCGGATACAGCCTCGAGTGGGACGGGGAGACGGCGCAGGCGGCCGAGGCGCGCGCCGATGTGCTCGGCCCGGTGCCGGTGGTGCTGGGGCTGATCGCGTTGATTCTGATGGCGCAGTTCAACAGCTATCGTCGTACCGCGATCATCTTTCTGACGGTGCCGCTCGGGCTGTTTGGGGCGAGTTTTGGGCTGCTGATCTTTCGCCAACCGTTTGGGTTCATGGCGCTGCTCGGGGTAATGAGCCTCGCGGGTATGATCATCAGAAACGCGATCGTGATGATCGAACAAATAGACCTCGAAAGCGAACGGCGCGAGCGTGTGTTCGACGCGGTGCTCGAGGCCTCGGTGAGCCGCGTGCGCCCGGTGCTTCTTGCCGCGATGACGACGGTGCTCGGCATGTTGCCGCTCGCGATCTCGGGCCCGTTCTGGGCACCGATGGCGCTCGCGATAATGTTCGGCCTGGCGTTCGCCTCGGTTCTTACGCTTCTGGTTGTGCCGGTGCTGTACGCGGCGCTGTTTCGCGTACCGCAGGAGCCGCGCGCTCCAAAGGCGTGAGCTCCAAAGGCGTGAGCT
>SLBH01000307.1 GCA_007126415.1 Spirochaetales bacterium | reverse complement strand
TTACCCTGCCGGAGCACGCCGCGTGCGCAAACATGTGCGAACGGCGAGAGGGGTATACAATGCAGATTCTGTTCGAACGAGATACCAACGTGAAACCTCCCACCGGACAAGCTCGGGGGGCATGGTCGACGCAGCCCGCGTGGAGGCGATGGCCGGTACTCATAGTGTTCGCCGCGGTCTTGTTGATCGGCTTGTTTCCCGGCGGTTCGTACGGCACGCTGGGGGCGCTTGGGGCTCGCGAAGACTCCGAGGACCGGACGGTTCGAGTCGGGATGTCGGGAAACCCCGACACACTCGATCCGCACCGAACGTCCGGCTCATTGACCTTCTTCTCGATCCGCGGGTTCTACGACACGCTGATCGAGCCGGGCGACGACGGCGCGTATCGGCCGGCACTGGCTGAGGACTGGGAAGTCTCGGACGACGGCCTTGCTTGGACCTTCGAGCTTCGCCCGGGGGTCCTGTTTCATCACGGAAGAACGCTGCAGGCCGAGGATGTGGTGGCCACATTTGAGCGCATGCTCGATCCGGAGGTCTCTTCTCCGCACGCGCGCGAGCTACGCAGGCTTGAGCGCGTTGAAGCCGTTGATGAGCTTACGGTTCGGTTCGAGCTTTCGCAGCCGCACACGCCGCTTCTCGCGACGCTCGCGTCCGGCTGGGGTGCGATCCTCCCTGCCGACTTGATCGAGGCCGGTCATAGGTTCAGCGTAGAGCCGATCGGCACCGGCCCGTACCTGTTCACGCATTGGCGCGAAGACAACGAGATCCGGATGAGTCGAAATCCACAGTACTGGAGCGATGATCTCGACGCGCACGAAGCGCCGGAGGAGATCGTGCTGCGCATAATCAGCGAGACTACCGTACAGGAGCAAGCTCTGATCGCCGGGCAGCTCGACATCATCGACATGGTGAGCGAAACGATGATCGATACGCTCGATCAGCAACCCGACACGCAGATAGACCGCGAGCTTTCTTCGCTCGTTATGGTGCTCGCGATGAACAACGAACACGAGCTACTCGGCGATACAACGCTGCGGCGTGCGATCGCGCACTCGATCAACAAACAGCAAGTGCTCGATGTCGCATACAACGGCGGTCGCCCCGTCAGCACCTTTCTAGATTACGGTGACCCGTTTTATGCCGGAATAGAAGACCCGTATCCGTACGATCCGGAGCGCGCACGAGAGCTTGTTGAGGACTCCCGCTACAACGGCGAGCGGCTTCGGATCGCGGTTCCCCAGAACTATGAGCCTCACGTGCGCGCCGCCGAGATCTACACCGAGATGCTCGCGGAGGTCGGGCTCAACGTGGAGCTGCGCCTGGTGGAATGGTCGTCCTGGCTCTCGGATGTCTACCAGAACAGTGAGTTCGATCTCACCGTAATAGGGCATACCGGCAAGCTTGACCCCGACGGACGTTTCGCCGGGTTCGACACCGGCGACAACTACGTGAATTGGTACAACTCCGAGGCGGAGCAATTGATCGAGCAGGCGCGCGGCGAGGCCGAGTTCGATCGGCGTTTCGAGCTCTATAGCGAGGTGCAACGGATCCTGGCCGAGGAGGTTCCAATGGTGTTTGTCGGCACTTCTTACCGCCATATCGGCTTGCGCGCGAACATCCGCGAGTTTCATATGGATCCCAAGCTCGATACGATCGATTTCTACCGGCTGCGATTCGAGTAGGAGTGTTGATGTCGATAGATCGTCGGCGGATGCTGAGCGGAATCGGGACTGCTCTAACGGTACTCGCGGCGACCGTGCTTCTGCTCGTGATCGTGAGTGCGGTGTACGCCCCGCAGGTGGTAGGCTACTCTCCTACCGCGCAGAATCTTGATGCGCGGTTTATGCCTCCGGGGAGCGACGGGCATGCCTTGGGAACCGACGAACTCGGGCGGGACGTGTTCTCGCGTATCGTATACGGATCGCGAGCGTCTCTTGGAGTGGGGGCGATTACGGTGTTGCTGTCGGCTTCGCTTGGTCTGGCCTTAGGGTTGCCGGCGGGTTTGGCGGGTGGCGTGGTAGACGACGTAATCTCGGTGCTGGCCGACGCGGTGTTGTCGTTCCCGACAATACTGCTCGCGATCACGGTTGTCTCGGTGCTTGAGTACGGGATGCTGCAGGTCGGGATCGCAATCGGGGTAGTCTTTGTGCCGGTGTTCATACGGCTCGTGAGAGCTGAAACCAAGGCTATCCGCGAGGAAGGGTATTATCGTTCCTCACGCGCGCTCGGGAGTACCCTTCGGCGTACCATAATGCTGCACGTACTGCCGAACGTGTTGCCTCGGGTGGTAGTGCAGGCAACCATTACGTTTGCGCTTGCGATCGTGATCGAGTCTTCGCTGGCCTATCTTGGACTCGGCACTCAGCCGCCGAATCCAAGTTGGGGCCTCATGTTGCGCGATGCGCGAAACGCTCTGTTTCATGCGCCATGGCTTTCGGTGTTTCCCGGCGTATTCCTTGCGCTCACCGTGTTTAGTCTGAATTTCTTGGGAGACCGCTTAGCAGAGTACCTGGGGCGATGAAGTTTGCGTGGCGGGTCGACCGCCGTACCGGTTTAATCGCAGCTCTGGTGCCGTTGGTTGCTACCGCCGTTGCGGTGGTTGTCGCGGTCGGCTTGCGTGTAAGGCTCGCTCCCGATCCGGAACCCGAGATACCGATCGCGGAGCTCAGTGAGATTCGCGATCGTGGGTATCTCATCGCCGCAACTACCTTTAGCCCGCACAGCTACTTCATCTACCGCGGGCAACCGATGGGTTACTCCTATGAATTACTCGAGCGTCTCGGTGAGGAACTCGGCCTCGAGATCGAACTCGAGGTCATCGATACTATAGAGGAGATGTTCACGGCGCTCGAAACCGGGCGCGTCGATCTCGTCGCTCACCCGCTCAGCGTGACCGGGGCGCGGCGCCGGCGTGTTGCGTTTACGCGCACGCTCTACAGCACGCCTCAGGTCCTGGTGCAACGCAGACCCGAGCACGAGCGGGACTACCACGAGGAGGGGGCTCAACGGGCTCCGATACGCGACCCGGTTGAGCTCGACGGCAAGACGGTTGTGGTCCGGCGTGGGTCGGCCTACTATCCTCGGCTCCACAACCTCATGGAAGAGTTCGGGATAGAGATCGACCTTCTAGAAGCGCCGGGCGAGCTTACCACCGATGAGTTGATCCGACGCGTCGCGGTCGGCTCGCTCGAGTACACCGTCGCCGATCGCAACATTGCGCAGGTTGCAACGGCTTCGCATCGTAATCTCGATATCGAGACCGAGATCAGCTTGCCGCAGCCGATCGCTTGGGCAGTGTCTCCGAGCGCCCCGGATCTCCTGGAAGCGATCAACCTCTGGCTTAACCGAGAACAGCAGCATGCCGATTACTACGTGATCTACAGGCGATACTTCGAGCGTCGAGCGGAAGCGCGCGCGCTCGCCGAGGAGGGCTTCTTTGCGGTCGGCATTCAGCGCCTCTCGCCTTACGACGAAGTTATCAAAGAGCACGCGCCGCAGATCGGTTGGGATTGGCGGCTGCTTGCAGCCTTGATCTTTCAGGAGTCGCGGTTCAATCCACGAGCACGGTCATGGGCCGGCGCGCGCGGCCTCATGCAACTGATGCCGGCGACCGCTCGTGCATTCGGAGCTCAAAATCCCGATGATCCGCACCAAAGCATCGCGGCCGGCACGCGCTTCATCGCCTGGTTGCAAGATTACTGGGAGCAACGCATACCCGACGACGACGAGCGCTTGCGGTTCGTGCTCGCTTCGTACAACGTGGGACATGGGCATGTGGAGGACGCACGCCGGCTCGCGGCGGAGCACGGCGCGAACCCAGTCGTCTGGAGCGGTCAGGTTGAACGGTTCATGCGTAAGAAGATGCAGCCGGAGTACTACCGCCACAGCGTAGTGAAGCACGGGTACGCGCGGGGCGAGGAGCCGGTCAACTACGTTCGTGCGGTGTTGTCGCTCTACCGGCACTACGTTCGCTTGGTTGGCCTCGCTGAGTGAGCTCCGCCGTCTCGAGGATCTCGAGTAGCTGACGTTCGAGTATCCGGTACAGAGGCAGCGGATTGCTGTAATGCTTGCTACAGCGACTCGGCCGGTTGTAGTGGTCGCTGAGGTCGCTGTCTCCTACAAGCGTGCGAACTCGAAGCGCGCTCGGCGCCGTTGATCCGGGCCGGAGCGGCGTGTGTGTCGGGTGATTGGGCTCCGCAGCCGTCTTCGCGTACGCTTCGGAACCGCGGTTGAGCAGGCTGAACAAGGCCCGGACGACCGGTACGGCATGATCGAGCGCTTCGGCGTAGAGTTGCGGCACCGACTCGGTGCGACGCTTGCGCCCGGAGGGGCACGGGTCGCGCCATACGCGGCGGCGGAGGTTCAGTACGTCTAACCCGAGCGGCACGGCCTCAGGGTGCAGGATCGCGAGTCGGCGCATACGATCGGCAAGCGGGCCGGCCGAAAGCGCTGCGGCTCGCCGCGCGGCCGGTAGATCGCGATGCGCCCAAGCGTAATAGCTGCGTGCGTCACGATAGCCGTTCGCGATCCGCTCATAGAGGAGGCCGTCGCGTCGAGCGCTTGGAATCTCCGCCTCGAAAGCGACTGCGAGCGCCGAGGCTATCGGTTGTGGAAGCTGTGACCCTACATCGAAGTACGCGTGGAAGCGCGCGTCGCATGGCGCTACGCCGAGGCGTGCCGAGAGTAGCGCGGTATCGATCAGGCGCTCGAGGTAGGCGTGCATGGGACCGAGCAGCGCGGTTTCCGGGCGACCGCGCTCGCGCCGGCCGGCACGATAGTTGATGTACGGGTGTAGGTAGCGATCGAGCGCCGCGTGGGTCGCGAACGCGTATAGGTAGGCGGCGGTTTCTCCGAGTGGATCGGCGCCCGCTGCGGCGGCTGCAGCCGCCGCCTCTGCGAGCACGGTGCCGTAGCCGGCGCGATGGAGCCGTGCTCCGTAGCGCAGCCCGGAAGGTTTGCTGCGACGGTTGTGTAGGAAGATATCCGGCCCTTGTGCGCCTAAACCGAGCGCCCCTTTGTACGCCGTCACTGTGTGGAATGCGCCCCGGGGCAAGGCCGATCCGAGAGCATCCGCGGCGAAGAACAGGTGTGCAAGCTGTGACGGCATGCGAAATCGTAGCACAGGCGAGCGGCGCGACTCAATGCGCCGGGTGCGCGGGGGTACTCCGGGTGCGCGGGGTGCGACCGGTCCGTGGGCCGTACCGGGCGGCTAAGAGCAGGCTGTGGGTGTGGCACGAGCGGTTTACGGGATGGAGCTTTTGGGATACACTGCGTTCAGCGAGGAGGCGTAATGGTCGTGATCGAGATGCTACGGATAGATCGTCGAGTTATCAAGATGGTCGCGCTAGGCGCAGCGTTGGTCGCTGTGGTAGGTGCGGTTCCGGCAGCGGCCGAGGACTTCGAGGACACCGTTGAGGCGGCGGAGCGTGCCTACGACGAAGGACGGTTAGAGGATGCCCTCGAGTATTACGCCGCCGCAGTTGCGATCGACGATACCTTGCCGGAGTTGTTCTATAATCGAGGAAACGTCTACTACGATCTGAGTCGGTACCAAGAGGCGATCGAAGACTACTCGGCCGCACTCGAGCTCGACGGTGATATCGGACAGGCCTACTTCAACCGCGGCAACGCTCGCTTTATGCTCGAGGACTATGCCGAAGCCGTCGAAGACTACGACGAAGCGATTGCGCGCGAGGGCGAAGACCGCGAAACCTTGTATAACCGGGCGACGGCGCGTTTTCGTTTGCAGGAGTATCGCGACGCGATCGAGGACTATCGAATCGTGCTCGAGATCGACCCTGATCACATAAACGCGCACTATAACCTCGGTCTTGCGCACGTGCGCCTCGCCGAGCAGCTTGAACACGCCGAGAACGATTGAGTCCGGGACTCGACCGTCGACCGATCGATGGCGATGCGTATCGCGTCGGCCGGCGCTGCCGGCGTGAGTTTCTGTCGCTTGTTTTCGACCCCCCCATTGCTGAGCGCGACGGCGCTTTAGAGAATCACAGGTTTATGCCGGCTCGTGGAGTATCGCCGGTGACAGTGGGCTCGGAGATTCTCGGACTCGCGCTACCGAACGAAACAACACCGCATCAAACGCCCCGTCGGAACGCTCAACGGCATACGAGAACTCAAACCGCAGGCGGTCGGCCATCACGACCCACGGCGCGTGCACCCGCTCATCGGTCTGGGGCTGAGTTTCGGCCCGGCTTT
>SLBH01000226.1 GCA_007126415.1 Spirochaetales bacterium | reverse complement strand
GTGGCGATTTACACGAGTTTGCGCGTTCGGATATTATAGCAGAATGAGCGTAATTGTGGCACCGTCGCTTCTGTCGGCGGATTTTACCGCGGTTGGGGAGGCACTGCAGCGTATCGAGAGCAGTGGAGCGGAGTGGGTACACCTCGACGTGATGGACGGTCACTTCGTCCCGAACCTCACCTTTGGTCCTAAGATGGTGGCGGACGTGCGCGCGCGTACCAAGCTGCCGCTGGACGTGCATCTCATGATATCGGAGCCCGAGCGTTCGGTGATGCAGTATATCGAGGCCGGCGCGGATTACGTGACCTTCCATGTAGAGGCTGTAGTGCACGCCCATCGGCTGCTGCAGCAGATAGGGGCGGCGGGCTTAGGGCGCGGTGTTGCGCTTGTGCCTTCCACGCCGGTAAGCGCTATAGAGCACCTGCTCGATGAGCTTGAGTTGGTCTTGATCATGACCGTGAATCCGGGCTTCGGAGGGCAATCTTTGATTCCGCAATGTGTTGAAAAAGTGCGCCAGGCGGCGGCAATGCGTCGGCAACGCAACGCGCGCTTTCGAATATCGGTCGACGGTGGCGTAAACCGTGAGAATGCCGAACAGTTACGCACGGCGGGAGTAGACGTCATGGTCTCCGGCTCGAGTTTCTTCAAGAGTTCGGAGCCCGCCTTTGAGGTGCAAACGCTTCAAGGGCAGCTAATTGCATAGATCTCGGCGCGTGCGGCAGGGTTTAGTTTAACCGTTAGCGGTCGAAACTGTATGTGAGGCACAGTATGCAATCACGAGCATCGATGCGTAGAGTGGTACGGATGGGGGCGATCGGCGCTTTGATACTCGCCGCGCTTCCCGCGATTACGTTGGAACGACTTCCCGAGCGTGAGGCGGTTCACGAGGCGGTGGAGTTGTTTGAAGTCGGGCGTTATCGTGACGCCGCCGAGGCCTTCGCCGAAGCCGCCGATCACTCGGCCGGCGAGGCGGAGCCCGATCACGCCGCAGAGCTCCGGCTGTGGAGCGCCAAAGCCTCGATCGCCGGCGAAGATCTCCATGATGCGATCGCACGACTCGAGCAGCTCCGCAGGGAGCACCCCCGTAGCCGCGCGACTGGAGAAGCGTTGTACCATCTCGGTCGCGTCGCGTATCTCGATGGACGCTACCCCGAGGCGCTCCAACGCTTCGCTCGTTTCGTCGAGGAGGCTCCCGGTTCGCCGTTTATCGGCAACGCCTATTACTGGGCCGGCGAGGCGCTGCTTGCGCTCGGACACCTCGATGAATCCGAGGTGATGTTCGAGACTGTGGTCGAGAGTTTCCCGGAGAGCTACCGGGCTGCAACCGCTGAGTCGCGGCTGGATCTCATGGATCTGCGGCGGCGTGACGCGTATTTTCGCCGCTTACTGCGTTGGAGCCATGAAGAACAGCTAAGCCTGCTGGACGAGCTTGAACGTCGAGAGCTGGCGCTCGAGGAAGCGGTTGAAGGGTATCGCGTCAGACTGTTTGAGCGGGCTCCGAGCGAGTACCGCAGCCAGTTGCTCGAGCTCGAGCAGGAACGGCGCGGTCTGAAGCAACGCCTCGAGCAACGCGATCGGCAGCTTGCTGAGCTCGAGCAGGAAGTGTTTGAGCTCAGAGACGCGCAAGCGGCGCCCGAGACTACGGTGCGCGCCTATCGCCGACGTTTTGAGGCGCTCGAACTCAAAGCCGAGGCGCTGGAGATGCGGCGCGGTCTTCTCAGCGAGTTGCTCGAGCACCTGCCTGAGGAAGACGCTGAAGCGGAGGCGAGCGAGTGAGATCGAAGCGTCGTGAGCCCGCCCGTGCGTTGTGTCGGCTCGCAGCCGTATCGGCGTTGTTGATAGCACAGTTTCCCCTATCGGTTCACGCCGACCCCGCTCGAAGCGTGGTCGGTGACCTCGAACTCGGGCGTATCAGGCTCGAGGTTTATGCTGAGCGCGGCGAGTTCATGGTATGGCAGCGCGACGGCGACGGCGAGTTGCAGCCGCTATTGTTTCCCGGCGACCCCGGTGCGACGCGCACCACGGTTCGAGACGGCGCGCGCACGCTGGTGCTGGGCCGCTCTTCGCGCCTGCAGCTCAAGGAGACGGCGGTGCGCGACCGCGACGAGACCACCGGCGGCCACCGGGAGGCGCCGGACGGCCCCGAGGCGGCGGGCCACCGGGAGGCTCGGCGGCAAGCGCTTGTATACCAGCGGTTCGGCGGTGACGACCTCGAGCTCGAGCGCTTCTTCAAGCCGCTACGCTCGCGCGGTGCCGAGGAGCCCGACGCAATCCGTATCGTGGTGCGGGTACACAATCGTAGTGAACGTAGCCGCGAGCTCGGACTGCGGTTGCTGCTCGATACGCACCTCGGTGAAGACGCTCCGAGAGAGCTCGGCCACTTTCGGCTAGATCGTGCAACCCCGGTTCGGTTTGAGCACCAGTTGCAACCTCGGTCGGACTCGGTGCGTTACTGGTTCTCGCGTTCTCCCGAGCAGCCGGAACTCACTTTTCAGCAAACGATGCTCGGGGAGGGCATTACCACGCCCGACCGCGTTGTGTTCGCAAACTGGAAGCGGCTCTACGAGAGCTCCTGGGATTACCGTGTACTTCCGGCGCGCCGGTTTAGCGCTCCGCCGTACTCTTTAAACGACTCGGCGGTCGCGGTGTATTACGATCCGGTTACCGTCGGTGCCGGAGAAACCCGCGAGATCGCGATCGTGCTCGGCGGGTACGCCCCTACCGGATACTACGAACTCGAGACAGAGCCCATAGACGTAGCGACGGTCCGCAGGCCGGACGAAGTTGAAACGGAACCACGACCGCCGGCTGTTGCCGTGCTGCGGATGAGCGCCGAGGAGCGCGCGCGCTATCTCGAGACGCTTGAGGAGCTCAACGCTTTGATCGCGGAACTCGATCGACAGGTTGAACACCCGGCCGAGATAACGCGCGAGCGGCTCAGAGAACTGCGCGAACGGCTCGAGGAGTTGCGCTCGGCGCAGTGACCATGGCCAGGGCGAGATCAAAAGGGCTCAAGCGTGCGGAACGACTCTTTCGACGCAGACAATATCGCGAGGTAATTCGCCTGCTCGAGCCGCAGGTGTTCATGTATCGCGACCGTCCGCGATTCTACTACTATCTCGGCGTTTCGTGCCTGCACAGCGGCGATTTCGGTGGCGCGTACTCGTACCTGCAGCGCGCGCAGCAGCTCGACGCCGAGGATAGCGATGCCGCGCTCGCGCTCGCCGCGATCGCGATGCGGCGCCGACAAACCGATCTTGCGCTGCGTTTGTATCTCGCGGTGCTCGATCAAGACCCCAATAATCGAGTTGCAAAGCGAGGTTTGGCGGCGCTCAGGCGCGCCGAGGACGAAAGCGAACTCGCCGAGGAGCTCGATCAGGAAGGCATCACCCGCTACTTACCGTCGCCCGGGCCCTACATTCCGCGACCGCTTTCAATCACGGCGCTCGCGGTGTTGGTCTCGGCGGGTCTGCTTGCGATGCTGCCTCTGGTGATAGAACGCGTGCAGTCGCCGCCGGCCCCCGACCGAGACGGCGTTGAGGTGCTTGAACTCGACCGCATGCAGCAAGACGTGGTGCAGTACGAGGGTGAGTTCGAGTATGTGATGAGCGCCGATGAGATTAGAGAGAGCCTTGAGCAGATCGGGCGCTATTTCAACGAGTATCGCGATACCGAAGCGCGTCGTGAGATCAATCGAGTCTTGCATTCCAACGCGCAACGCGAGCTCAAAGAGCGCGCGCGGATGCTCGCGGATTACTTGAGAACTCCAAGTTTCACCGACCTCGACGCCGAGGACAGCTTCAGTTACGACGAGGTCGTTTCCGAACCCCGACTTTATGACCGCACCTTTGTGCGCTGGCGCGGTCGAGTCGCGAATCTCGAGACCAATGAAGAAGACATCCGGTTCGACTTCTTAGTCGGCTACGAGGACGAGCGCGTTCTCGAGGGGATCGTGCCGGCACGGCTTGATTTCGCGGCTCGCGTTGAGCCTGCGATGCCGGTTGAACTCATTGGGCGGGTAATAGTTGATAACGGTGTTTCCGGTCTCGAGGTTACATCGATCCGGCGTATCGCGCCGTAGCCAAAGGGCCGAAAGGTGGAGGTATAGATGCGAGCGGTGGTACAACGGGTTGGGCGCGCGCGTGTCTCGGTGGGCGAGCGCGAGACCGGCCGAGTGGAGCACGGCATCCTGGTGTATCTCGGCGTTGCGTCCGAGGATGACGAGTCCGACCTCGAGTACATGGTCGAGAAGATCCTCAACCTGCGAATCTTTGAGGACGACGAAGGCAAGATGAACCGCTCGGTGCTCGATACCGGTGGCTCGGTGTTGGTGATCTCGCAGTTCACGCTGTACGGCGACACCCGCAAGGGACGCCGTCCCTCGTACAACCGCGCCGCGCGACCGGACTACGCCGGCGCGCTGTATCAACGCTTTGTGGACGCGATCGGTTCGCGTGGCGTGGCGGTAGCTACCGGCGCGTTTCAAGAGGTAATGGTGGTGAGCAGCGAAAATCTGGGCCCGGTCACGATCCTCGTCGATTCCAAGAAAGAATTCTAAGACCGTGCCTGCGGCAGCCGCCGGTTTGAAGGCGGGTCGATACTTACATAAACAGTTTCGGCGAAGACAGATAGGTGCGCGCATGAAAGTCGTCGAAGAACGGCGAAAGCGACTGTTCTTCGTTCATGCGCATGATAAGCTCTGCGCTGAGGCGCGCCGAAGACACCACGTGTAACGACGGTAGCCGGCGTTTGATATCATCGGTGACCTCGAGCGTGTCGGTTGCGAGGATGGTGTCGACCATGCCGTTGTCGTGCAGCCAGCCGAGCCTATCGACCGCCGGTCCGGAGAACACCGGATGGATGATCGCGATATGGATCTTCGCGACCTCGCGTTTCTTGAGCTCCTGCGCGAGCGTGAAGATCGAGCCGCCGGTGTCGATCATGTCGTCGACGATCCAGATCTCTTTACCCTTGAGCGAGGAGTCGGTCAGTATAGTGGTAGACTCTACCGTGTTCGCTTTGTTGTAGTCACGCTGTTTGTGGGCGATAACGAGGTGTGTACCGAACGCGCGCGCATACTTCTTGGCGATCGCTTCACCGCCCGCGTCTACCGAGCAGAACAGCCATTTGTTCTGGACCTGATCGGTGAGCACGTCGGTCGCCTTGATGAAGTTATCCGCGATGTACTCCTGCAACAGAGGAATCCCCGGCACATCGTCTATAGCACAGAGTCGCGGATCGACAATGGTCCTCGATTTATCGGAATGTAGTTGATAGGTTATGATGTGGTCGACCCCGAGGCTCATCAACGTCTTGTAGTGAATCCAAAATCCTACCGAGTTGCGCCGGGTGGTGCGGTCGGATCGTGAGGCGCTGCAGTAGGTTTCAAACAGCGTTATCCGTTGCGGTTGCGCGCGGCGGATCGCATCGATGCAGTGGTAGAGCTCCATCTTGTTCTGCTCGACGCTGAGGTGCTGGTTATTGCGTCCGGCTTGTGCGAAGAGAAAGACGTCCCGCCCACGTACCGAGCTTTGAAGCTCAACCTCGATCTCGCCGTCGGCGAACTGAACCGGCCGAAGGTCGCCCACATAGTTCTCGCGTCTGTGTCGGGCATGAAAGTCGGGGAAGGTCTCGAGTTGATGAGCGACGCGGGCGGCATAGTCGCGCATGGACCGCGTGGAAAGGAGTAATAGATCACCTCTCATGGTTTGCAGCATAGCGAAACTTGTATTGACCTGCAAGATATACGACCGATACTATGCCTCAAGACAAGCAGTATGAAATTGGCGCCGGTTAATACTAAGTAGAGAGCCGTCGCGCTCGTCTAATAGATTACCCGGTCAGCGAGGATTGCAATGGCGAAAAAAGAACAGTTTAGCGCTCCGAGCAGCCAAGAGGAGCGCGTCCGTGCACTCGAGGCGGCCCGGCTGAACATCGAGAAGCAGTACGGCAAGGGCTCGCTTATGAAGATGAACGAGGGGCGGCAGGTCCAGAACATCTCCGTGATTCCCAGCGGCTCTATTTTGCTCGACGAGGCGCTCGGGCTCGGTGGCTACCCAAAGGGCAGAATCGTAGAGGTGTACGGTCCCGAGTCCTCGGGTAAAACCACGCTTGCATTGCACGCGATCGCTGAGGCGCAAAAGCAGGGTGGAATCGCGGCGTTCATCGACGCCGAGCACGCGCTGGACCCGGTGTATGCCGGGCACCTCGGCGTCAATATAGACGAGCT
>SLBH01000176.1 GCA_007126415.1 Spirochaetales bacterium | reverse complement strand
GTTCGACGTCGAGCAGAAGCAATGGGTCGACGGGCTGACTCCCATAGCGTCCGATCGAATCGCAAAGTACATTCTGCTATCGGTGAAGTGAGGGCGACAGCTCCCGACAGCACGGGCACGGAGCGCCGGCCGAAGCCGGTCGGCACCCCGCAGGACTCGCTGCAGGGTGCCGATCGGTAACCGTAGTTGGAGCGCGACTGGCGCAACAAGCTACTCTCTGTAGCGTCCCCGATTGAACGCGTCGCGTACCGCCGATCCGA
This sequence comes from Spirochaetales bacterium, assembly GCA_007126415.1. Lineage (GTDB taxonomy): Bacteria > Spirochaetota > Spirochaetia > DSM-27196 > SLAA01 > B1Sed10-166. Next base: position 6,041 of record SLBH01000176.1, on the reverse strand, counting down.
TCTTTCCCGACCGGATGGTGGCTGCCGTGAAGCCGTCGACGTCTTGCGTCGCGATGGCTTCGAGAGCAGGTCCCGACGGCGAGCCCTCCATGTGGATCGTTCGCTCCACAATCTCCTCAACACCACGCGCCCCGATCAAATACTCGAGCGACTCAACGTGCTGGTCGTAGATACCGGCTAATGGATCTTCGTCGGCGTCGCGATAATCAACACCGCGGTAATACGCCCACCGCAAGGAAACACCGACGACTTCCTCGTCCTCGATTGTGATTTGAACACTGACATTGTGCTCTCGGTCGTCGAAGTGGCCACGGTAATCCCCGTCTCTGAGATCCCAAGCAGGCCATTGAGCCGCCTCGGCACCCCCACCGGCAAAGACCGCCATGGGGATCGCGGTCGCGATCAGTAGCGCAGCAACGAGCACGCCGAAGCCGCTGTAAACACTCTTCATCTTGAAACTCCTTTTGTGTGTAGTGTTATCGGTAATTCTTTAGTAAAATACTACGTTTGTCAACAGATCGTGCCCAAAAGGCGGCGCTCAGCGGCTGCGTCGAGATGGTTCTGTCCATCACGCAAAACGAGCATGGTGCGTTCCCGATTGTGTACCTTCTTCTTGCAAGCGACGCCGACGGCATGCCGCGGCATGCCCGGGAACGCGCGTAACGGCAAGGGCAATCATCGCCGTTACGCCGAACGCTGGGGAGCCGGAACCCTAAGACTCGGCAAAACCGCCACCGCCATGAGTAGCGCCGCGAACCCAAGGTCGAGCAGCCGACCGAACAACACAGGACCAAGTGCCGTACCGAACACCGCAAACGCGGTGTAGACGCTTCGGACCTCACCAAGGTTGTCGACACCGTGCGTCTCGGCCATGATCGCGATCTTGATCGGGCTGCTGCAACCCATAAATATCCCGGCCATCACCAGAAAGAACGCGCCACGGTTGCGCGACGCGGTTGCGTGCCGCATGCCGCATGCCGTTGAACCGTAGCCGAAGGCCGGGTATTATTTCGTCATGACCAGAGATCAGCTTGCCGAGCTCGAGAAGCGTGTCGAAGAGGAAACGGTTACGACCCAGAAGAGCATCCCTTATCTCACCGCAGAGAGCGTTCCGGTGGAACCGAGTGTTGCGCTCGGGCGTTTGACGCGGATGGAGGCGCTCAACGACAAAGGTGTCAACGAGGAAATGCTGCGCCAAGCGCAACGCCGGCTGGAGCGTCTCAATAACGCGGCCGAGCGTATGCAAAAGGGCTGGTACGGCGCCTGCATCCGCTGCAAACAGGAAATCGCGTTCGAACGACTGAAGGCTATCCCGGAAGCGCTAATGTGTATTTCCTGTGCCGATAGATCGTTGCGTCAAAATGAGCGATAAGACCGGCATCCGCCCAATGCGGCCTGACGAGCACCGTGCGGTAAAGCAACTCGCGCGACGCGCCTTCGGTATACTGCAAGGCAGCTTCGTTAAACCGACCGACCACACCTTCGTGTACGAGCTCTCAGGCGATATCGCCGGAGTAGTGGCGATAGACACCTTCACGTACAAACGGAACCTACTCGGCGGCGTTGTCAAATGGCTGTTCACCGACCCGAAGGCTCGCGGGCGAGGTGCCGCAGCGGCGCTTGTGGACCACGCCGTTGCTCACCTACAGGACCTTGGGTGCCACGAGCTGTTCACCACCGTGGAGGGCTATAATACTGCCTCGAGCAATAGGTTCGCCGATCTCGGCTTCGTCCCGGTGAGCCCCATGCAGCAGATCCGGCGCTACGGCTTGGGCCTTCTCAAGATCGGCCCAAACACTTTTCACACCATCGATCTCGGTCATTTCCTCTGGGCCCGGCCGGTCTCCACGCCCACACAGCAGCAGACCACACAGCAGCAGACCACGTCGGCAGGGGGCGGCGCGCCGGCTTGGTGCGCAAATGTGTTGATTACGGCGGCTCTTGTAGCGCTACAGCGTCTGCGGGTGGGGGCCGGCAACGAGCTTCATGCTCACTTGGTGTGGCAACTCCCGGCCGCAATTGCGCTGGTGTTCGGGGTGCGTTCAGCGGCTATGAAGCTCGTCGCGCGGCGACTTGGGCTCGAGCTTCGGTATCGCATCTGGGAAACCGGGCTCACGCTCGCAGCCCTCGTGACGGTCCTATTTGGGGGACTGCTGCCTTCGCCGGGGTCGCACTATCCCAAACCGGTACGGTGGAGCTACCAAGCCGAGCTTTCGCGGCTTTCGATCGTGGCGTTTTCGGGCGCCTTTGCGGTGCTTGCTCTGGCTTGGCTTCTGTTGGCGCACGACGCATCGGCACTTGCCGGCAGTCCGGCTCTGATGAGCGACATCCTCGCCCTATCGGTGCTGCCGGCGCAGTCGCTGCTCGTGTTTGAGGTTCTGCTGCCGTTCTTTCCGTTCTCGTCTTACAACGGCCGGCGCGTCTGGGATCATCACCGCATGCTTTGGATCCTTTTGGCGGTTGGAGCAGTCGCGTTGTTTTGGGCTCGTCACGCCGGGTGGTAGCAGCGGCGGCGAAGCAGCGGCTTGGCGCGTTTGGAAAACCGCGCGGCGATACCGGTCCCGACACACGCCCGCTACGTGGCGGCGATGGCGTGCGCAAGCGATCGTCCGCTCAGAAAGGCTCCCTCGATGCGGCCGCCGGCACACCAATCACCACACAGTCCGAGGCGACGGTCGGAGTCCCACCAGAATCTGTCGACCGGACGGTTTCGCGGGCGAGCATAGCGCCACCGATGCGCAGCGGCCCAGACCGGCGTTCGCCGGGTTGTTCCGGTTGCGCGGAATAGCTCCTCTACGAGCGCACCAACGACCTGCTTCGGTTGATATTCCAGAGCCTGCCGAGACCACTCGCCTGTGGCGTGCAGCACCCAGGCGTCCGCCTCGGGGCGACCGGGCTTGGAGGCGTTGCGGGCGACCCACGCGAGCGAACTCTCGTTCACGAACGCGGCGTCCCAGCCGAACTCGAGCGGCGGAGCGAAGACCGCCATCACGGCCCAACACGGTTCAACCTCCGCGCCCGCGAGTAGAGTACTCGCCGACCCGGGCCCCTGGAGGAGCGCAACCGCCTGTGGGGGAGGGACGCTCACCACAACCGCGTCGGCCGAACTCACCGTTTCTCCCCGGTCGTTCTCGATCAGCCAGACGCCTTCATCGTCGCGGCCAATTGTGGCAACACGGCAGGACGACCGTATCGGCCCTTGGCCCGCGTCGGCGAGGTATTTCGCCGGCCGGTTCATACCGGGAACACCGACATAGCGTACCGTCGAGCCTCTGCCGGGACGCCAGGTCTTGTCGCTCAGCGCACCGATTTGCGCTCGCCATGGCCGTACACCACCGTCGGTAGTCCAGCCGTTGACCGTCTCAACAAAGGCCGGATCCCGTGCGGTGAAGTACTGAGCACCGTGATCGAACTCGTACCCATCCGCACGTCGCCGACTGGTGCGCCCGCCTGGCCCACGACCCTTATCAATGGTCTCAACCGAGAATCCCGCGGCAGATAGCTCGGCGCGCGCGGTCAGCCCGGCGATACCCGCCCCGACAACAACTACTCGTTCGATTCGTCCTCTCATTGTTCGCAATATACTTGTGAGCTACAGCTTCGTGAGCGTAACCGAGCTTTCGGCGAGGATCTCCGGCACCAACGGGTCGTTGCGATAATCGTAGCGGTACACGATCTCGCGGATACCGGCTGCGGCGAGAATTTTGGCGCAGGTGATGCACGGAACATGCGTGACGTAAACCGTGGCGCCGTCAAGCGCAACGCCACGCCGAGCGGCGTCGGCCACCGCGTTTTGCTCGGCATGCACCGTGGCTTGCTCGTGTCCGTCGCGTACACGCGAGCGGTGAGCCGCTCCCGGGAGAAAACCGTTGTAGCCCGCAGCGATAATGCGGTTACGATTCTCGCCGCCTGAGACAACTACGCACCCCACGTGTAAGCGTTCGCAGCTCGACCGCGAGGCGAGCAGGAGTGCGGTGGCCATGAAGTAGGCGTCCCAGGAGGGGCGCCCGTTGAGAGTTTCTGTTGCGTGCGCCACATGCTCGAGCAGCGCCGCGTCGAGATCCGGGGAAGCGTTGTCGATCATACGCCTGTATCATGCCGCATTATGCCGAAAAACGCTACCGCCGGCCGCGGTGGCGCTCGGTTCTCCCCCCATGACCGTACGCGCGCTCAGACGCATACCAATCGGCGTACATCGAGCGCATGCGTTCGATCTCGGTCAGCTGTGAGCCGATGATCGAGGCGGCGAGGTTCTCAACGTCGTCATGCTCCGCCGCGCCCGAGCGAATCAGCATGCGCGAGCTCATCACTGCGTGCATGTGGTGCGGTAACATGTCTTCGAGAAACACAAGGTCGGCTTCATCGGGCTCGAGGCCCTCGTATCCGCGCATCATCGGCGCGTACTCCACCGTGGGGTCCAGATCGGGGTAGCGATCGGCGAGCCAACCCTTCATAAGCTCAATCTCACGCGACTGCTCGGCGATTATCGAGTTGAGCAGATCGCGCATCTCCTCGCGCTCGGTGATCTGCAGAACCTCGCGCGAGCGGTCGACGGCTTCCTGATGGTGGGGAATCATCATCGCGAGGTACTCCGCCTCCGAGAGATCGAAAGACCGGTGGTGCATCATGCCGCGACGGCCCCTCGGGCCGGACAGTCCTTGAGAGAATGCCGTCGCCGCGCCGATCATGGCGAGCAGCATTACTATTGCAATCAATCGAGTATTGCGTACGCTACGAATCATATCAGTCACTCCTTGTGCTGTGTTTCTAACGCTAAATATAAGGTACGACCGCAAGAACCGTATCGTCTTGCTCATGTTGGCCCAGAATAACTAATACTTGACGCGCAAACCAAGCAATAGTACACTCTCGAGTAGATTTTCAGGGCAAGGTGCGCCTCACGTTGTGGGGCAATTCCTGACCGGCGGTGATAGCCCGCGACCTTTTGCCGAAGCAATGCTCGTATTTTGGGGCATAACGGCAGAGGCTGAATCGGTGGAATTCCGGTGCCGACGGTATAGTCCGGACGGGAGAAAATCGCAGTTCACCGGCAGCGCCACTCAACGGAAGCACCCCTTTTGAGGGGCTTGCCGGTTCGCGCATGCGCGTATCGCCGGGGCTACATACCCCCGGTGTGATTGCGTCCCTTCTCGAATTACCGCCCTGAGTCGTGCTCGGCTCAGGTTTTTTTGTGCCCTGTACCGTTTAGTAACGCTCACAGGAGACCCTTCCGTAATGCCCACCAGAGAACGCTATATGAGGCGCGCGCTCGAGCTCGCCGAACGCGGTCGAGGGCGAGTCTCGCCGAACCCTAAGGTCGGCGCGGTGCTCGTTCGCGACGGCACCGTGATCGGCGAGGGCTATCACGCCGTCTACGGCGGGCCCCACGCCGAGACCGAGTGTATTCGCGACGCCTATGCGCGCGGCAACGATCCGCGCGGCGCTACAATGTACTGCACCCTTGAGCCGTGCTCGTTTCGCTCGCCGAACAAGCACAACGCTCCCTGCACCGACGCCATCCTCGAGGCCGGCATTGCCCGGCTCGTGGTGGCGGCACGCGATCCTAATCCTTCAGTCTCGGGTCGCGGCGCGCAAGTCCTGCGCGAGGCCGGACTGGAGGTGAGTTGCGGCCTCTTGGAGCGGCAGGCGCTCGAGTTTGACGAGGCGTACTTCGTCTCGGTTGCGGCCGAGCGACCGATGGTCCACCTCAAGTGGGCTCAGTCGCTAAACGGGCGTATCGCGCGTGCCGGAGGCGGGAAGACCGCGATCAGTGGGCCGCATGCGCTGCGCCACGCCCACGAGACACGGTCGCAGCGCGACGCGATCCTCGTCGGCCGCGGCACGGTTGCGCTCGACGACCCGTCGCTTACGGTTCGCCCAGCACCAATCCCGCCGGGCACCAACACCCACGGCGGATCCGGCCCCCACGACGCACAGCAGCCTACGCGTGTGGTGCTCGACCCCGAACTAAAGGTGCACGACTCGGCTCGGATGCTCACGGAACCCGGGGAAACCTGGGTCGTGATCGGCCCAACGGTCTC
>SLBH01000098.1 GCA_007126415.1 Spirochaetales bacterium | reverse complement strand
TCAACGCCCGGATCGACTCGCCCACGCTCCGACTCGCGAGAGAGATACCCGCCGTCGAGAACGCGTTGAGTCAGCTGCGCAACCGTTTTACGAATCCCGTATTGAAAACGCTCCGACTGCAACTGCGCCCGCAGCACATCCTCGGTAAGCAGCTGATTCGAAACCATACGCCCGATACTTCGGGCCAACTCGTGACGTTGCTTCGGTATGATGCCCGGAGTGAACGGAACGCGCAGCCCGATAACGCGCGTCTCGCGCAACGGCCGAAACAGCATCTTGATCGCGATTGAGTTGGTCACGTATCCGATCAGGGCCCCGAGTAGCGGCGGAAGCACCCACGGCCAGTACGCGAGTACTGCGTCAGTCATTGTCCCACCTCTGCGCCGCGTTCTCGGCTTGGCGCATCAGTTCAAATCGTTTGATTTGAGCGCCGTGCGCCCAGGCTTCGAGCTCTTCGAAGCGAACCCGATACCAATGCTCGCGCTTTCCGAACTGCGTCTCGCGGAACCCGGTACGCTCGTGAATCTCGGCGATCTCGCCGCCGCGCATATGCGCGGCTATTCGAGCATCGAGACGCGGTTCGGCTCGCAGCGCCACGTATCCCTGGTCGGCCATAGCCCAGCGAGCGCGACGCGAAATCACGGGACTCTCGGGAGCCGAAAGGGTACCGGACCTTGAGTTTCCGTCGCACCCGCTAACGAGCATCGCGAGCACGGCGAGACAAAGGATCGCGATCGTCGAGCTCACGCTAGGCTTCATTTGCAGTAGTCTCCGGTTCGCCCTTGAGCACCGCCAACTCATCACGCACCACAGCGGCTTCCTCAAACTCCAGATTCTTGGCGTGCTCGAGCATCAGTTGCTCGAGTTCTCGTATCAACGCTCGCCGATCTTTCGCAATCATCGTGTTGTAGCGTGCCTTGAGCACCTCTATCGACTTCCGTTCGATACTCCGCTTCTCTTCCTTTTGCCGTACAATTATGCTCTGAACGGCTTTGCGAATCGTCTGCGGTGTAATCCCGTGTTCCTCGTTGAACTGCTGCTGAATTCGGCGTCGACGCTCGGTTTCGTCTATCGCGATTCTCATCGCATCCGAGACACGATCGGCGTACATAATCACCTTCCCGTGCTCGTTGCGCGCCGCTCGGCCTATCGTCTGTATCAAGGACGTCGATGAGCGCAGAAAACCGATCTTGTCGGCATCGAGGATCGCTATCAACGACACTTCCGGAAGGTCCAGCCCTTCACGCAGCAAGTTGATTCCTATCAGCACATCGAAGCCGCCGGTTCGAAGCTCGGTCAGAAGCTCCGCGCGCTCAATCGTCTCGATCTCGGAGTGCAGATAGCGCACCCGAAGGCCCATACCGCTCAAGTAATCGGTGAGGTCCTCAGCCATCTTCTTTGTGAGCGTCGTTATCAACACCCGCTCATTCTCGGCGATCCGAAGACGAATTTGTCCGTACAGGTCCTCGATCTGTCCTTCGGTGGGCCGAACCACCAACTCCGGGTCAAGCAACCCGGTCGGTCGTATCACCTGCTCGACGACGCGGGCGGAGCGCTCGTACTCGTGATCACTCGGGGTCGCCGAAACGAAGACGCACTGGTCGAGCATCCTCTCGAACTCTTCGTACACCAGCGGGCGATTGTCGAGTGCCGAAGGCAGCCGAAACCCATGCTCCACCAATGAAGTCTTGCGGGACCGATCCCCGGCGTACATGCCACGCACCTGTGGAATCGTGACATGCGACTCGTCGATGAAACTCAGAAAACCGTCCGGGAAGTAATCGAGCAGAACAGCCGGGCGCTCTCCTTCGCCTCGGCCGCTGAGGTGTAGCGAGTAGTTCTCGATCCCCGGACAGTATCCCATCTCCTCGAGCATCTCGATGTCGTACTCGGTGCGTGTCTTCAACCGCTGCGCCTCCAAGAGACGGTTTTTCTGCACCAGATGCTCATACTGCAGGTGAAGCTCGCTCCGTATCGCGTCGAGCGCCGCCCGAACTTGATCCTCCGGCAGCACAAAATGCTTCGCCGGGTAAACGATCAGCAACTCGAGTTCCTCGAGCGCCTCACCGCTAACGGGATTGATCTTAGTGATCCGCTCGGTTTCGTCCCAGTCGAGCTCAATGCGATACGCCTCCTCGAGGTACGACGGGAAGACCTCGAGTACATCGCCCTTGATCCGAAAGCATCCGCGCTTAAGAACCGCGTCGTTGCGCTCGTACTGCAGCGCCACCAACTTGCGCCGCACCTCGGATAGATCCACCGGGTTGCCAAGATCGAAGCGAACCCGCATCTCACGGTACATACTCGGGCTCCCGAGTCCGTAGATACACGAGACCGTCGCTACCACGATGACATCACGGCGCTCGAGCAGACTGGTAGTTGCCGAGAGGCGCAATCGGTCTATCTCCTCGTTGATCGAGGCGTCTTTCTCGATGTAGAGGTCGCGTGACGCGACGTACGCCTCAGGTTGGTAGTAGTCGTAATAGGATACGAAGTACTCAACTGCGTTGTGGGGAAAAAACTCGCTGAACTCCCGAAACAGCTGGGCCGCAAGCGTCTTGTTATGCGAAAGCACCAACGTCGGGCGCTGAAGTTCCTCGATGATCTTGGCCATCGTGAAGGTCTTGCCCGACCCGGTCACTCCTTTCAGGGTTTGAAAGCGGTCGCCCGCTCGTAAGCCCTCGCTGAGTGTATGTATTGCGCTCGCTTGGTCTCCGGCCGGCTCATAAGCCGAAGAGACCTCGAACTTGCGTACGGTATGCTGTTTGCTCATAAACGGACTACGTGATGTCTTTCATACTCGAGTATAAAACGTTCGTGGCGACAGTGCCAACACGCAGGTTGTGCAGGTTTCACCGAAGCATGGGGATGCGGGCATGCGGATACGGGCATGCAAATGGGGGCATGCCGTCTCAAGCCGTGCGCGAAAGGCTTTCCCAAAACTCCTCGCTCTCTCCGGCGCGGCGATACTGCACCGCTTCGAGCAGGTGCGAAGTAGCGATCTTGTCCTCGCCTGCGAGATCCGCGACGCTTCGCGCGAGTTTCAGGACCGTTTCGGCCGCTCTCGCTGAGAGCCGCAACGTTTGCACCGCGTGCAGGTAGCTCTCACCCGCCGCCGTCCCCATTCTGCAGTACCGGCGCACCCCGGCAGCTCCAAGCTCACTGTTGCGCAAAAATGCCTCGTCCTTATGCCGTGCCATACCGAAATCTACCGCCCGCTGCACTCGCGCTCTGATTACCGCACTGGACTCCGCGTCGGAACCAACGAGCTCCGGGGCATCCGGGATACCGATCGGGATGCGAATCTCGATCCGATCGAGAAGCGCGGCTCCGAGTTTCTTCCAGTAGCGATGGAGCTCGGCGTTGCTACAGAAACACTCGGTGTCGTAGGAGCCGAGCTTGCCACAGGGACACAAATTGGTGGCCAGAACGAGTTGCGAGGCGGCAGGATACCGATAACGGCGGTCGGCGCGGGTGATTCGCACCTCACGGCGCTCGAGGGGCTCCCGCAACGCCTGCAGCGCGTTCCGGTCGAACTCCGGCGCTTCGTCTAGAAAAAGCACGCCGCGGTGAGCCAGCGATATCTCACCCGGGAGCAGCGCCCGTCCTCCGCCGATTAACCCCTCGGTTGAGGCGCCATGATGCGGTGCCAGAAACGGTCGTCTGGTTATCAATCCCTGACCGGCAGGGAGAACTCCGGCGAGTGAATGAATCCTACTGACCTCAACCGCCTCAGCGTGCGTCAACTGCGGAAGAATGCTGGGCAGTCTCCACGCGCTCATCGTCTTTCCTCCGCCCGGCGGGCCGAACAGCATCACGCTGTGGGCGCCTACCGCGCTCACCTCCAATGCACGACGGGCAAGGGCGTGACCGCGCAACTCCCGAAAATCGTATCCAAACGAAGGAGCTCCGGTTTGAACCTTCTCCAAGCTCCGCCGCCAGGGGTCACGCTCATGCGGGGCTCCCACGCGTTCTATCTGCATCAAATGCAGAACGCTCGGGAGGTCGGCCAGAGTCTCTATACCGACAACTCCCGGATGCCCACCTAAGCGGGCCTCGTTCAGATTAGCGTCGGGAACGATGCAACGGTCGATACCTTCCAAGCCGGCACGCGCCACTGCCGCCAGCACTCCTCGAACCGGGCGCACCGTACCGTTGAGCTGCAGCTCACCAAGCACTAAGGTCTTAGCGGTATCGGATAACGGCAGCTGACGCGATGCCGCAAGCACCGCGAACGCTATCGGCAGATCGAATGAAGCACCCGGTTTACGTAGGTCGGCAGGCGCCAAATTTACCAGAACTCGATCGCTCGGGTAGGTGAATTGCGAGTTCTTGATAGCTACCCGCACCCGCTCGCGAGCTTCACGGACCGAACTATCCGGCAACCCCACGATCTCGGTTCCGGGAATGCCTCGGCGAATGTCGACCTCTACGGTGACCAGACTTCCGTCATAGCCGTACGGACAAAATCCCACGATTTGCATGCACCCTCCTACTAGACATACAACCGGGGATTTTCGCGTAATACTTCGCTTAACTGCGGAAAAGTCGCTGATTACCGAGAATTAGGTGGATCGTCCCGGCCGCAGCGTCGCGATAGCCTGCTGAACGAGCTCGTCACAACGCTCATTCAACGGATCACCGGCGTGGCCGCGCACCCAACTCCAGGCTGGGCTGAGCGTAGTATTGAGTTCGTCAAGCCGCCGCCATAGATCCTGGTTCTTCACCGCCTTCTTTGCCGCGGTTCGCCAACCGTTCAGTCGCCAGCGTTCGATCCAATCGGTGATTCCGTTTCTGACATATTGCGAGTCGGTGTGCAGGCGAACGCCCACGGAGCTCGCGAAATGCGCACTGCAAAACTGCAACGCCTCTATCACCGCGGTGAGCTCCATTCGGTTATTGGTTGTTTCCGGCTCGGCGCCAAAGCGCTCGACATTGCCGTTCTCGCCCACAACTACGAACGCCCAACCACCGGGTCCCGGGTTACCGTGGCACCCTCCGTCCGTGTACACTTCGATTGTTTGCATTGGGCAGTGTTATACCATGGACCGCTTGGATGTGTCGCGGTGCGGAGACTCTTCCCCGATCGGCAGATCGGCATTACGTACCAGCTCGTAGAGAGTATCTACCGGCGTACGCAAGCCGATGAAGAAGTAAGCCGGACGACCACGGTACTCGATCGGTAGAAACGCGAATCTCCCCCGAAACGTTAGACCGTCCCCCCCGAGCGCAGAGACAAGCTCCGGATACTCCTCGATCGGACGCTTGACCAGAACTGCGCGGCGCCCCTGGCGCAATCGCGAAACGATACCACCGGCATCCGTGATAACTCCCCCGCTTCCTTGATCATTGTCGATTCCAATAGCATGCTGGAGACGATACCCCCCGTCGGTGTCGACGAAGATCCCGGCTACCCTCGCGTTCCAAATTCTCGAGAACTCAATCAAAGATTTCAGGACGCCGCCCTCGTTGCGCCTATATCCAAGCAAGAATCGATCGTATTCGATGCCGTTTTCACCGATCACAATTCGTTTGCTCCGCTTCTGCGCCGAATGTCGCGCACGGGTCTCGGATGCTTGAGTCGGCTCCGGAATGCCGATGTCCTCGAACTCGCCGACAGCCGCCCCAAACAAACTCTCGACGCCTACAATCGAGCTGTCCGGGTCTTCGTCATTTGCCCCGGACACCTTCTCCGGACGATCGCCGGACGTTTGCTCGGCCGGTCCGGGTTCGTCTTCTTTTGCCTCGGTCGCCCGAATGCGGGGCACGCCACTCTGCGACTCTACGATCTCGTAACGTCGTTGCGCAACCGACAGTAGACTGGTGATGGGAGCAGCCTCGAACTCCTCGTTAAGCTCGGCGCCGTGTTCCGAGCCCAGCTTAGGTTCCTGGGAGTCCTCCGACTCCGAGTCATCGAAATACCGTTCGGTAGCTGTTTCGCTCGCCGTAGCGCTCGCCGTGGCACTCGCCGGGGCTTCGAACGCTACACGCTCTTCGTTCTCCGACCCGGCTGGTCCGGAACCCGCAGCAACGCTTCCACCTCGGGTAACTCCACCGCCCGAGAAACCGGGTGCCTGAAAAAGCGACCGAACCCCGAAAAGCGACGGTTCGTCCTCGAGACTCTCAAGCTCGTAGATACCCGAGTCGTTTTCCTCGCTGTCTGCCTCTTCGAGCACCCCAAATTCGTCGCCGTCATCCGAAACCTCATCCCCAAGCGCCGGGGCTTCGATCTCCTCATCAGACTCCGACCCCACGAGTTCTTCCAGCTCTTCCGCTTCCTCAAGCTCGTCGAGTTCCTCTGCCGCCTCAGTTTCCTGCCCGTCTTGGGCCGGATACG
>SLBH01000205.1 GCA_007126415.1 Spirochaetales bacterium | reverse complement strand
CCGAGGGATACGATGAGCTGATAGAGGTAGGGCCCGGAACGGTACTCGGCGGGCTCTGGAAGGCGTACGCAAAGGCCGCGGGCACCGACTCGGTGATCTGTCGTCCGGCCGGCACGGTCGAGGATATTGCCGGCATCGGGGCAGAGGCGTAATAACAGACGCGTCATATTTGCAGGTGGGGACATATTTGCAGATGGGGAGGTAACCACTATATGCTACAAGGGCAAACTGCTCTCATAACGGGAGGATCGCGAGGTATCGGTCGCGAGATCGTGCTGAAGCTGCTGCACAACGGCGCTTCGGTGTATTACATCGATCTGAATCCCGGCGACTCGCTCGAGGAATACAAAGAGATTGCCGAACAGCACGGAAGCACCGTGGTCTACAAAGAAGGCAACGTCGCCGATGAGCCCACGATCACCGCGGTCGTTGAAGAGATCATCAGCGAGGTCGACGGTATCGACATTCTCATCAACAACGCCGGAATCACGCGTGATGGGCTGATCTTCCGCATGAGTTCAAAAGACTGGAACGATGTGCTGAACATCAATCTCAACAGCGCGTTCTATATCTCGAAGGTTGTGGCGAACCACATGATCAAGCGCCGTACTGGGAGTATCATCAACATCGCCTCGATCGTGGGTGTGATCGGGAACGCCGGCCAGACTAATTATTCGGCGTCGAAAGCCGGCATGATCGGGCTCACTAAGAGTCTGGCGCGCGAGGTCGCCGGGCGCAACGTGCGCGTCAACGCGGTTGCTCCGGGGTTCATCGACACCGTGATGACGCAGAAACTCAACGACGAGCAGCGCAAGGCGCTCACGCAGCAGATTCCGATGGGGCGTATCGGCGAGCCCGAAGAGGTCGCGAAGGTGGTGCTTTTCCTCGCCTCGGACCTGGCCTCGTATCTAACCGGACAAGTGATCCATATTACCGGCGGAATGGGCATGTAGCCCGCCGCACTTCGAAGTGTTGTTATGAAACAAAGACCGGATTCGGACCGTGTCGTCATTACAGGCTTAGGAGCCATTACTCCAATCGGTAACTCGGTAGATGAGTTCTGGAGTTCAATTCGCTCCGGTCGCAGCGGCACCGGCCCAATTACAAAGTTCGACCCGGCGGAGTATCAAACCAAGATTGCCGCCGAGGTCAAGGATTTCAACCCGAGCGAGTTCATGGACCGTCGTGACGCTCGCAAGATGGACAGCTTCGCGCAGTACGCTGCCGCGGCGTCGGTGCAGGCGATGCGCGACGCCGGGCTGTCCGACGGAGCGGTAGACCCCGAGCGGCTCGGCAGCATTCTCGGCGTCGGCATCGGCGGGTTCGAGACCATCGAGAGTTCGTACGAGAGTTTGCTGAGCAAAGGGCCGTCGCGCGTGCCGCCTATGACGATCCCGAAACTGATCGCGAACATCGCCCCCGGAAACGTCGCGATTCTTGTGAACGCGCAAGGACCGTGTTACTCGATCACAACCGCCTGCGCTTCGGCAACCGACGCGCTCGGTGATGCGGCGCGGCTGTTGCGCTGTGGCGAGGCCGACGTGATTCTCGCCGGCGGCGTGGAGGCGTGCATCACCAAGCTCGGCGTCTCGGGCTTCAACGTGATCCACGCGCTGAGCACCGGGTACAACGATACCCCCGCCGTTGCCTCGCGTCCGTTCGACAAAGGCCGCGACGGGTTCGTGATGGGCGAAGGCGCCGGCGTGCTTGTTCTCGAGCGCCTCGATCATGCGCGCGCGCGCGGTGCGCGCATCTACGCCGAGCTTGCCGGCTACGGCATTACGTGCGACGCCAATCACCTTACCGCGCCGCATCCCGAGGGCGTAGGGGCGAGTCGCGCTATTCGCATGGCACTGGCCAACGGAGGTTTTGCACCCGAAGAGGTTGATTACATCAACGCGCACGGCACCTCTACTCCAATGAACGACCCAATCGAGACGAAAGTCATCAAGCAGGTGTTCGGCGAGCACGCATACAAGTTGAAGGTCTCCTCGACCAAATCGATGACCGGGCACTGTATCGGCGCTGCAGGCGGGGTTGAAGCGATTGCGTGCGTGCTCGCGATCCGTGATCAGTACTTCCCGCCGACGATTAACCTCGAGGAGCCCGATCCCGAGTGCGATCTCGATTATGTGCCGAATGTCGGTGTTGAAGGAACGGTGCGGGTCACGGTCTCGAACTCGCTTGGATTTGGCGGGCACAATGGTGTTGTTGCAATTGCTCGGTATCAGGCGTGAACGAGTCTCAGTACATACCCACCGTTCTGGTGGTCGACGACCACGAGGTCAACCGCGCGGTGATCAGGGCGGTGCTGAAGGACCGCCCGTATCGCATTATCGAGGCGACCAACGGCGAGGAGGCGGTTGAGGAGGCGTTCCGTGAAACACCGGATCTCATCCTGATGGACTTGATGATGCCGGGGATGGACGGGCTCGAGGCGACCGAGCGAATCAAGGCCAACACCGCGACCGGGCGCACGCCGGTGCTGATGCTGACCGCGCTCGGTGAGACCTCCGACCGGATTCGGGCCTTTCAGGCCGGCGTCACCGGGTTCCTAACCAAGCCGGTCGACCAGTTGGAGCTACTCGCTCAGGTCGGTTCGTATCTTAATCTCTCCCTGATAAACCGCAAGTATATTCTCTCGACGGTCTCGGCGGTGACCGGCCTTCCCAATCACACCGCCTTCCTCGAAGACCTGGAGGAAGGAGTTCTCGCGCCGGAGCCCAAACTGGTTGCAATTCAGGTCGACGAGTTGGTCACGATCAGCAGATTCTACGGAGAGGAGAAGGCCGACTTTATCGAGAAGCAGTTCTCCGAGGCTATCGCCGAGTCTTGTCCGCCGGTGTTCGGCGGTGGCGCCAAAGTGTATCACCTTCGGCGGGGGCTGTTCGGGGTGGTGATCTCGGATGCCGAAGAGGGGTTTGATCGCAGACGGGCGCAGGATGCGGCGCGCGAGATCCTCGGCGTGTTGACGGCTTACGAGCCTGTCGTCGACGACGTGCAGTACCACAGCGATTTCACGGTTGTGGTCGCGCTCAACTCATCGAACCTGCTGCCGCAAGCCGAGATGGCGCTTGGTGAGGCGGCTCAACGGCGCGCCAACCTGGTGTTCGCAGAGGACGTCGCCGAGCGTAGCTATCGCATGATCGAACACAACATGGGCTGGTTGCGCCGCATCAAGAACGCCGTGTTCGAGGACCGCGTGAGTGCGCACTTCCAGCCGATTGTCGAGCTTTCAAGCGGGGAGGTCGTGCGCTACGAGGCGCTCGTGCGCCTGTTTGAGAACGGAACGACGCATACTCCCGGGGAATGGCTGCATGTCGCCAAGAAAAGCAAGTACTACCAAGACATCACGCGAGTGGTGTTCCGCAAGGCGGTAGAGGCGTTCGCCGGCCGCGCCGAGGGCGTGGCGGTGAATGTCTCGGTACTCGATATCGAGAACGCCGAGACGCGCGCGTTCATTTTCGGTCTTCTCGCCGAGTACCCAGAGGTGGCGAAACGCCTGACCGTAGAGATTGTCGAGGAAGAAGGGCTCGAGCACTACGAACCGGTGAAGCAGTTCATCGAGCGGCTCAAGGAGTACGGCGTCGGGATCGCGATCGACGATTTTGGAAGCGGCTACTCCAACTTCAAGCGCATCGTGGACCTCAACGTTGATTACCTGAAGATCGACGGAAGCCTCGTACGCGATGTTTGCGGCGATCCGACGGTTGCGCATCTCGTTTCGATCATTCAGTCGTTTGCGTCGTTCTCGGGCGTGCGGACCGTGGCGGAGTTTGTGCACGACCAGCCGACGCGCGCGTTACTTCGAGAGCTTGGGGTTGAGTTTGGACAAGGGTTTGAGATCGGCAAACCGGAGGCGCTGGGATAGAAAGCCGGTGCAGGACCGAGACGGGTAGGCGAGTGGCGCCTACCCGCTCGTGTTGATTATTCCTCTAACGAAAACTCGTCTTTCGGAGCTCCGCACACCGGGCAAACCCAGTCTTCAGGAAGGTCTTCGAACGTGGTTCCCGAGGGGATGTTGCCGTCGGGATCGCCCTCTTCGGGATCGTAGATATAACCGCAGACGTCACATACATACTTCTTCATCGTTTACTACCCTTTGCAACGAAGTGTATTTCTTCGAATGCCGCATGGCCTACGGCCACTGAACATCCGTCAGAAGCGTTAATTTGGTTTTCGACCGCTCGTCGGCCGGGTTGATCTCGAGCGCTCGCCGAAAGCTCGCGATTGCTTCGGTATTGTTGTGTAGACCGTACTGCACCACCCCGAGCATGTAATGCACCTCGGCAAACTCGCTGTTTCGATCGACGAGTTCCTGCAGCAACGGTAACGCCTCGGTGAACTGCTTGCGTTTGATCTTGAGCTGTGCCAGATAGAAGTTTGCGATCCGCGATTCTTTGGAGCGGTTGCGCAGGTTTTCAAAGCCTTCCTCCGCCTCCTGGTCGCGGCCGAGAAACAAGTTGATGAGCCCAACAAAGTAGCTTGCCATCGCATGACTCTGGCTCTTGGCCTCTATCACGGCATTGAAGGCCTTAAGCGCCCGCTCGAGACGGCCCATGCGGTAGTAGCAAACACCGAGCTTGTAGAACGCGATGCCGAACTCCGGATTCAGCTCGGTCGCCTTGGTGTAGATCTCTACCGCGGTGTCGAGATCACCGAGCGAGTAGTGGATGTTACCGAGCAACAGCAGTACGAACGGCTCCGCCGGGTGCGCCTGAAGGAGGTCCTGGAACGCGCTCTTGGCAGCCTCCCAATCACCGGCGAGGTAATGTGTCATGGCTTGGTTGTAGGCGGGATCCGATTGGTTCAAAGCCATATCTTCTGCTCCTTATCAATCTCCGAATTAGCGCCGCGTCCGTGCGTAGGAGTGTACTATGCAATGCGGCCGAACGCAAGACGAGACACGCCGAATACGCCGGACGGCGGCGGTGCGCCTACAGCATCGTCCGTGGGTCCAGAAGCTCGTTCAAACGCTCCGGCGGGAGAACCGCTTCCTCAAGCGCCACCTCCCGAATGGTGCGTTGCTCGCGAAACGCACGATACGCGAGTTGTGAGGCGCGGTCGTAGCCGATCTCGAGTGCGAGCGGCGTCACGAGCGCCAGCGACCACTCAACCCAGTACTCGCAGCGCTGGGGTTCGGCGCTTATCCCGGCTATGCAGCGCTCTGCGAACGCTGTGCTCGACTCGCTCAGCAATCGTAACGCGCTTAGCGTTTCGTAGGCGAGCAGCGGCTGCATAATGTTCAGCTCCAGCGGGCCGTTCTGACCGCCGATCGTAACCGAAACCATCTTTCCGCTTACGTGCGCCGCAACCTGGATAATCATCTCCGGGATTACCGGATTAACCTTCCCGGGCATGATCGAGCTGCCGGGCTGCAGCGACGGCAGCGTGATCTCGCCGAGGGCGCCACGGGGCCCGCTTGCAAGCAGCCGGAGATCGTTGGCGATCTTCATAAGGCTTGTTGCGTAGGTGTTGAGGACACCCATCAGCTCTACCTGCGCGTCGCGCGCCGCGATGCCCTCGAAGAGGTTCTCGGCCTGGCGAAACGGTACACCGGTCTCCTCGGCGATCGCGGCGATGGTGCGCGGGGCGAACTCCGGGGCACAGTTGATTCCGGTGCCGACCGCGGTTCCGCCGAGCGGTAGCTCTTCAAGCCGGGGAAACGTCGCCGAGAGGCGGGCCGCGCTCTTGGCGGTCTGCTCGGCGAACGCGCCGAACTCCTGACCGAGCGTCATCGGCACCGCATCCTGCAGGTGCGTTCGGCCGAGTTTAACGACATCCGCGAACTCCTCAGACTTTGCGCCCAAGGCTGCTCTCAGCGTCTCGACGGCGTCGAGCAGGCGCGCGGCCTCGAGACGATTCGCAATCTGAATCGCGGTCGGGATCACGTCGTTCGACGATTGGCCACGATTGACGTGATCGTTTGGGTGTACCGGTGAACGGGTGCCGAGCGGTTCGCCGAGCATCTCGTTGGCGCGATTGGCGAGCACCTCGTTTATGTTCATGTTCCACGAGGTTCCGGAGCCGGTTTGAAATACATCGATCGGGAACTGCTCGTCGTGCCGTCCTGCCGCGACCTCGTCGCCGGCGCGGGTGATAGCTTCGGTGAGGCGCGACTCGATCAGGCCGAACTCGGCATTTGTCTTAGCGGCGTTCTTCTTGATGTACGCCAAAGCGCGGATCATGGCCTCGGGTATGCGAAGCTCCGAGACGCCGAAGTTCGCCACGGCGCGTTGGGTCTGCGCGCCCCAGTACGCCGAAGCCGGGATCGCAACCGTGCCCATTGAATCGGATTCATAACGCTCTGAGTTGCTCATTCGCAGTGTTCCTCCGTACGCACCTACCATACCGTTTTCCGGCGAATGTGAGCAATGTTTTCGGACGCATGATATGAGTTTTTTTGTCAGAAAACGTGACACCCGTGGCGTCGCACTATTATACTGTTCGCTATATAGGAGAATACCGCATGGCAGAAATCGGAATCATTGGAAGTGGGAATCTCGGTGCGAACGCGGCGTTTTTTATGGCCGAGAACCAGATCGGCAATGTCTGTCTCTACGACATCCGCGAAGGGTTGTCGTTCGGTAAGGCGCTTGATCTGATGGAGGCCGCGCCGGTGCGTCAGTATCGCACCTCGGTAGACGGCAGCGACGAGCTGTCATCGGTCCTCGAGTCTAAGGTTCTCGTCATCGCCGCCGGGGCGATTCGCGAGCCCGGACAAGGCAGCGACGACTTGGTGCAGAGCAACAGCTCGGTTATCAAAGAGCTCGCCGTTGCGCTGCGCGAGTATCGCGGTGTCGTGATCATCGCTACCGAACCGGTTGATCCGCTCACTGCGTTGTTCGTAACCGAGTCGGGACTCGATCCTCGGCGCGTATTCGGCTTCAGCGGCATCCTCGACGGAGCGCGGATGCGACTGAAGCTCTCGCGCGAGCTCGGCCTTGAGCCCGAGGATATAGACGCGCTGGTGATCGGGCGACACGACGAGCGGATGATCGCGCTGCCGAACTACACGCGGGTCTCCGGTATCCCGGTGCTGCAGCTCATGGAGGAGCAGCGCTTGCTGGAGCTGGCTTCCGAGGTCGGCAAGTCCGAGGAGCGAATCCTCGAGCTGGCACAGCGCACCAACTCGTTCTACGGCCCGGCCGCGGCGCTCGCCGAGCTCACCGAGGCGGTTATTTGGGACAGCGGTCGCGTGGCGTCGGTCTCGGTTGTGTTGCACGGAGAGTACGATATGCACGAGGGCGCGATCGGGCTCCCCGCGGTGATCGGGGCCGAGGGTGTTCGGCGCGTAATTCTTCCGCGATTGACCGAGCGCGAGCTCGAGCAACTACGAAGCTCGGTACACGACGTGGCCGAGATGGTGCGAGGTGTAGGAGGGGCAGCGTGAAAAAGGTAGCGATCATTGGAGCCGGGAATGTGGGTGCAACCACTGCATACTTCATCGCGAAGCAGCGGATCGCCGATATCGTGTTGATCGACGTGGTGGAAGGCATGCCCCAGAGCAAAGCCGAAGACTTTCTGCACGCGGGGCCGCTGCAGCGCTACAACGTGGCGATCACCGGCTCAAACAACTATGAAGCGCTCCGTGATGCCGATGTGGTGGTGCATACCGCCGGTATCCCGCGCAAGCCGGGCATGGATAGGCTTGACCTCATGAAAACCAATGCGGGCATCGCGAAGACCGCCGGTCAGGCGATCGGCGAGTTCGCGCCGAACGCGGTGGTGATCGCGGTAGCCAATCCGCTCGACATCATTGCGCTTGCACTGCTCCGCGAGACCGGGTTCGCTTTACGCCACATCGTCGGCATGGCCGGCGTTCTCGACTCCACACGTTTTCGATACTTCATCGCCGCCGAGCTCGGTGTGAAGCCCGAAGACGTGAGCGCAACGGTGCTCGGGGGGCACGGCGACAGCATGGTGCCGCTCGCGCGGTACAGCTCCGTCGGCGGCGTACCGCTTACCGAGTTGCTCGAGTCCGACACCATAGAGCGACTGGTGCAGCGCACCCGTACCGGAGGCGGTGAGATCGTAAACTATCTCAAGACCGGGAGCGCGTTCTACGCGCCCGGAGCCTCGGTGGCGCAGATGGTGGCGGCGATCGTGCTCGACCGCAAGCGCCTGGTTACCGGCTCCGCGTATCTGCGCGGTGAGTACGGGCACCGAGGAATCTTCTTTGGTGTGCCGGTGATTCTCGGCAAGAACGGCGTGGAGCGCATTATTGAGCTAGACCTCACCGACGAGGAGCGCGCCGCGCTCGACCTATCGGCCGAGCAGGTGCGCGAGGCTTCCAACAACCTCGATATGCTGCTCGCCTAAACCGCGTCTGCGATTTCTGCGGGCCGCTTGGTGAGGCGCCGGACACGGTAGCTACCCGGGCGGTTTCGGGCTCGCGCCCGGGTAGCCGTCACCGCCCGCTCAACGCTGTTCGATCGGGATGACGGTCTTGTCTCGCTCGCCGACGTAGAGCGCTTTCGGGCGGTAGATGCGGTTGTCCTCGCGTTGCTCGAGGACATGCGCGAGCCAGCCCGAGGCGCGTGCCATCGCGAAGATCGGGGTGAAAAGACGCGTCGGGATACCGAGTAGGCGGTACACCGCCCCTGAGAAGAAATCGACGTTTGGGTAGATCGGCTTGCCTTTCTCCTCCATCCGATCGCGAAAGGCGCGTTCCACCTCTTTGAGAATCTCGTAGTAGCGGAAATCGCCGTGCTTCTCGGATAGCTGGTACAGGTAGTTCTCCATGATCACGGCGCGGGGATCCTTTGCTTTGTAGACCCGGTGTCCCATGCCCATGACCTTGCGCTTCTCGTCGAGCGTGCGGTTGACCCAGCCGGCGGCGTTCGACGGCTCTCCGATCTCGTCTACCATCGCCATTACCTTCTCGTTGGCGCCGCCGTGCAGGCTACCGAACAGCGCGCCGATCGCAGCCGAGATCGCGGAGTAGCAGGTGGAGATCGTAGAGGCCACCACTCGCGCGGTGAAGGTTGAGGCGTTGAAACCGTGTTCGGCGTGCAGGATAAGGCAGTCGTCCATGATGCGCCCTTCGAGTTCGCCCGGCTCGGCGCCGGTCAGCATGAACAGGAAGTTGGAACCGTGCGAAAGGGACTTGCTCGGGCGGATATACCCGTGGCCGGTTTTATAGCGCTCGTACGCCGCCACTACCGTGGATAGCTGCACTACCTGGTGCAGCGTATCGCGGCAGTTGCAGTGCGCGGAGTGCTGAATTTTGTGCTCAACGTAACCGCTGAGGTAAGCGACCACCGACTGCAACAGCTCCATCGGGTGATTCTCGTTAGGGAACTCCTGAATCATGCGACGAATCGGCTCGCTGAGGTCTCGTGACGCACGCATGTGCGACTGAAACGACGAAAACTCGCCTTCGTTGGGCAGCTCACCGTAGAGCAGCAGATACGTAACCTCCTCGAAGTTGCAGTGCTCTACCAGGTCGTCTATGCTGTAGCCTTCGTAGTAGAGCTTCCCGTTTTCACCATCGACTTTGCAGATCCGGCTCTCGGCCGCTATCACGCCCTCGAGGCCCTTTGAATACTCGACGTTCGACATAACCGGTGTCCTCCCTGTTGCTATGTGCTGTGAATCGCGCGTCCGTCGACGCTCAACGCCGCTTCTCGAACGGCTTCACTCAAAGTTGGGTGCGCGTGGCAGGTCCGCGCAATGTCTTCGGCCGAACCGCCAAACTCCATCACGGTCACGATCTCGCTGATCAGGTCCGATGCGCTCGGACCGATAACCTGTGCGCCGAGCACGCGGTCGGTGCGTTCGTCGGCCAGGATCTTAACCCATCCGCTCGTGGCGCCCATCGCGAGCGCACGGCCGTTGGCGGCAAACGCGAAACGCCCGCTGCGGTACGCGACGCCGTCCTCGGCAAGCTGCTGCTCGCTGCGGCCTACCGCAGCGAGTTCCGGAAAGGTATAGACCACGTTCGGAACGGTGCCGTAGTTAACGTGTCCCGGCTTTCCGGCGAGAAGCTCGGCAAGCGCCGCACCTTCCTCCTCGGCCTTGTGCGCGAGCATCGGTCCCGGCACGAGATCACCGATCGCGTATATGCCGCGAGCGCTCGTGCGGTAGTGCTCGTCGACCTCGAGATGCGGGCCTTCACCCGCGCGCGCGATGCCGAGTGCGTCGAGCTCGATTCCGTCGAGCTGCGGCGTTCTCCCTACCGCAACCAGCACCTTATCGGCCTCGAGCGTACGTTCGGTGCCCTGCTTGTCCTGCAGGGTTAGCGAGACGCGGCCGTTTGCGGTCTCGGCTTTGGTGAGCCGTGTCTCGAGGTGAAAAGTGAGGCCTTGGCGGCTCAGTTCCTTCTGCAGCGCGCGCGCCGCTTCACGATCGAACGCCGGGACGATCTGCGGCATCATCTCGATAACCTCAACCGAGCTTCCGAGGCGCGCCCAGACGCTTCCGAGCTCGAGCCCGATCGCGCCCGCTCCGATCACCACGAGCCGCTCCGGCACCTCGTGAAACGCGAGAGCCTCGGTGGAGCTCACGACAAGATCGCGGTCGAACGGAAGAAACGGCAGCTCGGTCGGGCGGCTGCCGGTCGCGAGCACCGTGTGCGTAGCCTCGAGTCGTGTGCCGGCACTGTCGGCCGTCTGCACCTCAACGAAACCCGGTTCGAGAATTGTGGCGCTTCCGTGCAGGACCGTGATACCGTTGTGTTTCATCAGCGCGTTGAGCCCGCCGGTCAGCTTGCGCACAACCTTGTCCTTGCGCTGCATCATTGTCGCAAGGTCGAGCGAGATAGACTCGAGCTTGATGCCGTGTTCGGCTACGTGCGTGCCGGCCTCGGCGAAACGCTCGCTCGAGTCCAGGAGCGCTTTCGACGGTATGCAGCCGATATTCAGGCATGTGCCGCCAAGCGTCTTTTCCTTCTCTACCAACGCAACCGTGAGCCCGAGCTGCGCTGCGCGGATTGCACAGACGTAGCCTCCCGGACCGGATCCTATCACCACTACGTCGTATTGGGTCTTTGTCGCCATTGTTGCTCCCCTTTCGGATCCGTTCGCCCGGCCGCCTATAGGCCGAGCACCATGCGGCTCGGATCCTCGATTGCGCGCTTGATCGCGATCAGGAACCCGATAGCCTCACGCCCGTCGACGATTCTGTGGTCATAGGTCAAAGCGAGGTACATCATAGGTCGAATCACAACCTCATCGTTGATCGCAACCGGCCGCTTCTGGATCGTGTGCATTCCGAGGACGCCGCTTTGCGGCGGGCTCGGGATAGGCGTCGAGAGCATTGAGCCGAACACGCCGCCGTTTGAGATCGTGAAGGTGCCGCCGGCCAACTCATCCGGCATAAGCTTCTTTTCCTGCGCTCGCTTGATGAACGAGAGAATCTCAGCCTCGATCTCGGCGAACGACTTGCGTTCAACCTCGCGCAGTACCGGGGTGATGAGTCCACGCTCGCTCGAGAGCGCGACGCCGATGTTGTAGTAATTGTGGTATACGATCTCATCGCCGTCTATGCCGGCATTGATCTCGGGGTAGGCTTCGAGCGCACGCTGTGCCGCTTTGACAAAGAACGACATAAAACCGAGTTTGACGCCGTGCCGTGTTTCAAACTCGTCGCGGTATCGTGCGCGCAGCTCGATCACGGCCGACATATCGACCTCGTTGAAGGTCGTGAGGTGTGCCGAGTTCTGCTGCGACGAGACGAGGTTCTCGGCGACGCGCTTGCGCAGCTTCGAGAGCTTCTTGCGCGTCTCTCGCTCAGCGCCGGGCGCGCTCCGGCCCGCGGCCACACCGCCCTGTTCGGCCGCCTTGAGCGCGTCCTCTTTCGTGATGCGTCCTCCGGGACCGGTTCCGCGTATCTCGGTTGGGTTGAGTCCGTGCTCCTCGAGTACGCGGCGGACCGCCGGAGAGAGCGGCTGTGCGTCCGAGCCGAGTTCGGCTGGTTCGGCCTTCTCGGCGGCTTGCGTGTCTGCGTCGGCGCCGGATTTCTCGGCGGGACCGTCCGTGGCGGGACCATCCGCGGCGTCGTCGTCCGTGGCAACGTCCGCGGCGGCGTCCGCGGGAGCGCCTTCGGTATCGATGCCGGCGACGACCTGTCCGACCGTTACCTCGGTGTCTTCCTCTACCATAACCTCGAGTACCCCGCTCGCCGGGGCGGGCACCGCGAGCGTTGCCTTGTCGGTCTCGAGCTCGAAGATCTCCTCGCCTTCCGCGACGGCCTCGCCGCTTTGTTTCAGCCAAGAGGCGAGGATGCCGCTTGAGACCGACTCGCCGATTTCCGGGACCTGTACGTCATGTTTCATGGTGTTCCTCGTTTCTGGGTGTCTTCGGTGGTGTCGGTGCTGTGGGCCGGTGTGACCGCTCCGGCGGCTTCGCCGGCATTCGGCAAGGCCTGCTGCAGAATCTCCTCGAGCTCCTGCTGGTGTCGCTGGTGTGATCCGGTAGCCGGGCTCGCGCTTGGGCGGCGGCCCACATACTCGATCTCATTGCGCTCGAGCGCCTCGCGCAGCCGCGGCTCAATGAAGCTCCATGCTCCGCGATTTGCGGACTCTTCCTGCACCCATGCGATCGACCGCACGTTGCGGTACGTTCCGACCAAGCGGGCGAGATCATCGCCGTGGAATGGATAGAGCTGCTCGACCCGCACAATCGCGGTGCTGCGATCAGCGGTTTCCTCGCGGCGTTCGAGTAGGTCGTAATAGACTTTACCGCTGCACAGCAGCAGCCGCTCGGCGTCTTGATACGCGGCATCGTCGTCTATCACCGGGTGAAAGCGCCCTTCGATGAGCTCCTTCACCGAGGAAACGGCGCGTTTGTGCCGCAGCAGACTCTTCGGCGTCATCAGCACGAGCGGCTTGCGGAACCCTTGATGCATCTGCTTTCGTAGAATGTGAAAGTACTGTGCCGGCGTGGAGCAGTTTGTGACGATCATGTTGCGCTCGGCGCAGAGTTGCAAAAACCGCTCGAGGTGGGCACTGGAGTGCTCGGGGCCTTGTCCTTCGTAGCCGTGCGGCAACAGCAGTACCATCCCGCAGGCACGAAACCATTTGACCTCACCCGAGGCGATGAAGTTGTCGATCACGACCTGTGCGCCGTTCACGAAGTCGCCGAACTGAGCCTCCCAGAGCACCAGGATATGCGGATTCGCGAGCGAATAGCCGTAATCGAATCCAAGGACGGCGAACTCGGATAGTGGGCTGTCGTAGACCGAGAACGAGGCCTGGTCGGTAGCGAGGTGGCGCAGCGGGACGTAACTCGTCGGCTTCGCGGTGGTGGTATCCCACCACCGTGCGTGGCGCTGACTGAAGGTTCCGCGCGCGCTATCTTCGCCGCTAAGGCGGATTGGGTAACCCTCGAGCAGCAGCGAACCAAACGCCAGACTCTCGGCGAAGGCCCAGTCGATCGAGTCTCCGTCGAACTCCTTGCGGCGCTGTTTGATCAGCCGCTTCAGTTTAGCGTGCGCCCCAAAATCCTCCGGGATCGTCGTCAGGGCGTCGGTTACGTGCCGCAACCGCTCGAGTTCTACTCCGGTCTCAACCGGATCAAAAGAGTACTTCGAGTCGAGCTCATCCCACTCGCCGTGCTCATAGGCGTCTTTCAGCGACGGTTGCCAGCCGCTCTTCGCGAGCTCGAGCTCGTCCTGCAGCACTCCGCGATACTGCTCGAGAAAGGCCTTCTGCTCGTCGTGGGAGTACACACCCTCCTCATGGAGCTTGCGGCCGTACTGCGCTGCAACCCGCTCGTGCTCGTTGATCATGGAGTACATCAACGGATGAGTGAAGGCCGGCTCATCTGCCTCGTTGTGACCACGCAAACGATAGCAGAAAATATCGACGACCGCGTCGTAGCCGAACTTCTGCCGATAGCGAAGCGCGAGGTCCACCGCGCGGATCACCGCTTCAGGGTCGTCGCCGTTGACGTGAAAGATCGGTACCGGCATCGATTTCGCGATATCGGTCGCAAAGAACGTCGAGCGTGCGTCGCGTGACGCCGTTGTGAACCCAATCTGGTTGTTGATGATGATATGCACGGTGCCGCCGGTGCGGTAACCCTTGAGCTGCGAGAGATTGAGCGTCTCGGCGACTACGCCTTGTCCGGAGAACGAGGCGTCTCCGTGTATCAAAACCGGAAGGACCTTCTTGCGATTGAAATCACCGCGCCGCCTCTGTATCCCACGGCATTTGCCCTCCACCACCGGATCCACCGACTCCAAATGACTCGGATTCGCGACGAGGCTGATGTGGATTGCGTCGCCGGCTTTGTTGGTCCAGTCGAAACTGTGGCCGAGGTGATACTTCACATCGCCGCTGCCCCCGTAAGTGTGCGGCTGGTAGTTCTCGATGAACATCGCGAAGGTTTCGGCCCCGCGCTTGCGCAGCGCGTTGGTGAAGACATTGAGCCGCCCACGATGTGCCATCCCGAGCACGATCTCCTGCAGGTCGTGCTGCGCGGCGGAGTAGATCAAATAATGCAGACCCGGAATCAGCGACTCCGACCCCTCGAGCGAGAACCGTTTCTGTCCGATGAAGTTTGCCTGCACAAAGCGCTCAAACTCCTCGGCCTTGATGAGGTCCTTCTGGAGTCTGGTCTTCTGCTCCGAACTCCAGACACGTTTTGCGCGCGGGCTCTCGAGCTTCTCGATCAACCATCGCCGCATCGGCTTGTTCTGAATATGGAGAAACTCGACGCCGATCCGCGAGCAGTAGGTCTCCTCGAGCATCGTGAGGAGGTCGCGCAGCTTCGCGCGTTTGGGCTCGAAGTAGCGTCCGGTCGTCACCTCGAGATCGAGATCGTCCTCGCTCAGACCGAAATCCTCGATCCGCAGCGTCTCGAAGTTCGACTCCATGGTGTAGTACATGTACTCGAGCTCGGGGGTGCTGTAGCGTTTGAGCGGATTGAGGTCGGCGTAGATGTAGCCCACGTCGCGATAGCCCCAGATCAAGGCGTTGACTCGGCTTTGCTTGTACGCCACGGCAGCCTTCTCAGCCGCGTGCCCGGACGCAGCGGGTTGAGAACGCGTCCCCGGCGGAGCGAGTGTCGCCGGCGCCCCGTTCTCGAGGCTGCGAAAGTAGCGGTCCCACTCGTCCGGCAGCTCAGCCGGGTCTCGGCACCACTGCTCGTACAACGACTCCAGATACTCCGCATCGCTAAAGCTCATTGATTCGGTGCTCAACGGTTCACCCTCTCTTTCAGCACGGGTTTACCTACAGGCGTTCTTTCAACAGCCCGGGAATCTCGTCGGGTTTCTCGGCCACCGGCACGCCGGCGGCGGCGAACGCCGCGACCTTGGCCTCGGCCGTCCCTTTCCCGCCCGAGATGATCGCTCCGGCGTGACCCATGCGCTTTCCAGCCGGTGCCGAGCGTCCGGAGATGAACGCAACAACCGGTTTCGTCATGTTGTTCGCGATATACTCCGCCGCGGCTTCCTCGTCCTCTCCGCCGATCTCCCCGATCAGGACCACCGCAGTGGTCTCGTCGTCATGCTCGAACATCTCGAGCAACTCTATGAAACCGGTGCCGATAATCGGATCGCCGCCGATACCTACGCAGGTGGACTGTCCGAGCCCGCTCGTGGTGAGGTTGTAAACTACCTCGTAGGTGAGCGTGCCGCTGCGTGAGATCACGCCGACACCGCCGGGCTCGTGTATCCTCAGCGGCATGATCCCGATCTTGCATTTGCCGGGGGAGATCAAGCCAGGACAGTTCGGGCCGATCAGGCGCACCCCGCGTTCCCGCACGTAGTAGTAGGTCTGCAACATCTCGAGAACCGGGACACCCTCGGTGATGCACGCGATCAGCGCTACTCCGGCGTCGGCGGCTTCGCGCACCGCCTGTGACGCGAACTTCGCGGGTACGAATACGACGCTTGCGTCGACCCGCACCGCGGCCTGCGCTTCCTTGACCGAGTTGTAGACCGGGATGCCGTCGATCTCACCGCCGCCTTTACCGGGCGTGACGCCGGCGACGATCTTGGTGCCGTCGGCGAGCATCGCCTTGGCGTGAAAAGACCCGTCGCGGCCGGTTATACCCTGCACAATCACATGCGTGTTGCTATCGATTAGAATGCTCATCGCTCCGTGCTCCTTCGCTTCGCCTAGACCTGTTTGACAACTTGCTCGACCGCGTCGCTGAGGCGCTCGGCGACCAGGAATCCGCGTTCGGTAAGGAGGGCGCGGCCCTCTACATCGTTGGTCCCGATCAAGCGAATCACCATCGGTACCTTGATCTCGATCTGATCCATCGCCATCAGGATGCCGTTCGCGATGTCGTCGCAGCGGGTGATGCCGCCGAAGATATTGATCAGAATCCCGTTGACCTTGGCGTTGCCGAGGATGATCTTGAGCGCGTGGAGAACCTTCTCGGGGCTCGAGCTGCCGCCGACATCGAGGAAGTTGGCCGGGTCCCCGCCGTAAAGCTTCACGATATCGAGGGTAGCCATCGCGAGCCCGGCGCCGTTTACGATACAACCGATGTTGCCGTTGAGGCTGACGAAACTCAGTCCGTGCTTGCGAGCCTCGATCTCGTCGGCCGAGTACTCCTCCGGGTTCTTGAGCTGCTCGATCTCGGGGTGCTTGAATAGCGCGTTATCGTCGAAGTTTATCTTGGCGTCTAGTGCAACCAACTGCTCGTTCTCTATCTTGGCGTACGGGTTGATCTCAACCAGCGAGCAGTCTTTCTCGAGAAACAGCCGATACAGCTTCTCCACGGCGCTTTCGGCCTGCTTTCGAAGCGCGACGGTCTCAAATACCTGTTCGAGGAGCGCGACGAGCGCGGTACGGTCTATGCCGTCGGTAGGATTGATCGCGAGTCGGTGAATCTTCTCGGGGCTCGAGACCGCGAGTTCCTCGATATCAACCCCGCCCTCGGCGCTGATCATCAGCACAATCATCTTAGATGTGCGGTCCAAGATCATGCCGAGGTAGTACTCCTGCAGAATCTCGGCCGCCGGCGCGATCAGTACCTTCTCTACCGGCAGGTCCTTGATGGTAAGAGCGAGAATCTCACCGGCCTTCTCCTCGGCCTCGTTGCGCGAGGCGGCGAGCTTCACGCCGCCCGCTTTGCCCCGTCCGCCGACGAGGACCTGCGCCTTAATCACAACCTCGCCGCCGATCCGCTCGGCGGCGGCTCCGGCCGCCGCCGCGTCGCCAACCACTTCCTGTTGCTGTACCGGTATATTGTACTCGGCAAGCAGCTCTTTCGCTTGGTACTCGTGAACCTTCACCTTGCACTCCTTTGTCTGGCTCCGTGAACGCGTTACTGTGCCTCGGCGGTCTGCTCGCCGCGCGCTTCTCGATGCTTCTTGATCTCGCGTTTCGTGAGGTTTATTAGCTTCGTGATCTTGATGTCGCGCGGACAGACGCGCGTGCACTCGAAGTGGTTCTCGCACGGCCAGACGCCGTTCGGCGTATCGAGCACCTCTAACCTTGGGTCGAGCCCTTTGTCGCGGCTGTCGAACACAAAGCGCGCCGCGGCGACGATCGCCGCCGGACCGATGAAATCGGGATTGTCATCCAACACCGGGCACGCGGAGTAGCAAGCCGAGCAGTTGATGCATTTCGTTGCGTCGTCGAACAGTTTGCGCTCTTCCTGAGATTGAATGAACTCGCGCTCCTCAGGCTCGCTCTCGGCGATCAAGAACGGTTTGGCCGAGCGGAACTTCGCGAAGAATGTTGCCTGATCTACCATCAGGTCGCGCTGTACCGGCATGTGCTTCAGCGGCGCGAGCGCGATCACGGTGTTCACATCATCAACAACGTCTTGAATCAAGGTTTTGCAGGCGAGGCGCTCGCTTCCGTTGATGCGCATCGCGTCCGACCCGCAGACACCGTGCGCGCAACTCTTACGAAAACTCAGGCTGCCGTCCTGGTTCCGATATATCTCCATCAACGCGTCGAGCACGCGGTCGGTGGGCTCCACCTCTACCTCAAAGCGTTGCTCGTAAGGATCGCTGTCGGTTTCGGGATTATAGCGTTGTACCGCAAGGGTAACTCTCATATCTACTCCTTAGGTTATAGTTCGGGCGCGATCACACGCGCCGAAGCGGGCACACGCGCCGAATAGGTGCGCTAGTAGGTGCGCGGCTTTGGCTCCCATATGCTCGTGTCTACCGACTTATACGATATCGTGACGTCATCGTTCTCGATTTGGGCAAGCGTGTGCTTGAGCCACTCCTCGTCGCGGCGTTCGGCGTGATCGACGCGCGAATGTGCCCCGCGACTCTCGGTGCGGTTTAACGCCGAGGCGGCGGTTATCAGCGAGAGATCGAGTAGGTTCTCCAGTTCGAGGATCGCAAGCACCTCGGTGTTGAAACGCGACTCCTTGTCCTGCACGCGCACCGCCTTGAACGCCTCGCGAAGGTCTTTCACATCCTGCAGCCCGCGCGTCATGCGCGCTTCGTCGCGATAGACGCCGACGTTCTCCATCATGGTGGACTGCATGCGACCGTAGATCGGGCCGGGGTGGTCGCCGCTCTCGGTCTTGAGCTTGGCGATGCGCTCGCGCATCGCGTCGCCGGCGTCGGGCGCTACGCTCGGCATCGCCGCACCTGTGACGTACTCGGCGATGTGGCGACCGGCGCGGCGCCCGAACACCACGAGGTCCACCAGGCTGTTGGTTCCGAGGCGGTTCGCCCCGTGAACCGAGACGCAGGCACACTCGCCGGCGGCGTACAGGCCTTCGTACACTGTGTCGGCTGTTGCAACGCGACCGTCGATATCGGTGGGAATACCGCCCATAGCGTAGTGCGCGGTGGGCTGCACCGGCATCGGCTTTTGGGCCGGGTCTACCGCGAGGTAGGTTTTACAGAAATCGGCGATGTCCGGGATCTTGCTCTCTACCACCTCACGCCCGAGCCGGCTCGCGTCGAGCATGACGTAGTCGTCTATCTTGCGATCGCCGCGGATCCCGCGGCCTTCTTGTATCTCGGTCATGATCGCGCGGCTGACCATGTCGCGCGGGGCGAGGTCCAGCAAGGTGGGTGCGTAGCGCTCCATGAAGCGCTCGCCGGCGTTGTTGAGGAGGATGCCGCCTTCGCCGCGAACGCCTTCGGTTATCAGGATTCCCATGTCCTTGATGCCGGTGGGGTGAAACTGGAAGAACTCCATGTCCTCGAGCGGAATGCCGGCGCGCATCGCTACCGCGGGCCCGTCCCCGGTATTGGCGTGGGCGTTTGAGGTGATGCGGAACATACGACCGAACCCGCCGGTAGCGAACATCACCGCTTTGGCCTTGAATACGTGCACCTCTCCGCTCGCGAGTTCAAACACCACCACCCCAACCACGCGCGCGCCGTCGAGCAGAAGCTCGAGCACCTGAAACTCGTCGAAGAAATGGACGTTGTTCTTGATGCACTGCTGGTACAGCGTTTGGAGAATCATGTTGCCGGTGCGGTCGGCGGCGTAGCAGGAGCGGTGAACCGGGGCTTCGCCGAAGTTGCGAGTGTGCCCGCCGAAACGGCGCTGGTCTATCCTGCCTGAGGGAGTTCGGCTGAACGGGAGGCCGCGGTTCTCAAGGTCGTAGACCGCCTGCACCGCTTCCTCGGCGAGGATCTTTGCCGCTTGTTGGTCGACGAGATAATCGCCGCCCTTGATCGTGTCGAATGCGTGCCACTCGGGTGTGTCCTCGTCGACATTGCCGAGCGCCGCGCCGATTCCACCCTGCGCCGCTCCGGTGTGGCTGCGGGTAGGGTATAGCTTCGATAGTACCGCCGTCTTCGCGGTCTTGCTTGCCTCGAGGGCTGCGTATAGCCCGGCCCCACCGGCGCCGACTATTACCGCATCGAATTCATGGATCAAGACATAGACTCCTTTGTTTACCTCGGTATTATTCCCCATAATGGAATTATTGTGCTTCTGGCGCTGGAACGCAAGCCGGGAAGCGGTGAGACGCCGCAATGCCGCGCATAAGTCGCGATAGGGTTCGCTCTGCGATGAGGCTGAACGTGGGAGAAAGGCAGGTAGGTGTTCCGGGCGTAACGTTTGGTTGATACCATTAGCCGTCTACGCAGAGTATGATAGCATGTGCCCGGCCACTGCGCAATATTTGGGAGTTATCTTGTCAGGTTCGCGATCCCCGCGCGCTCGCGTCGGCCCTCCGGCGGCTCAATTCCGGGAGCCGAAGCTTTCTCGAGTTACTATTCCCCGTTCCGATGCGAAACGAATTCAGCCTATTTCGCACCCACCCGGCTACCGCCGAGCGCGTGCGACGCCTCATGGCGTTAGCGCCTCAGGCCGGGAATACCCCGGTCGAGAGGTAACGGTCGCCGCGGTCGCAGATAATCGT
>SLBH01000130.1 GCA_007126415.1 Spirochaetales bacterium | reverse complement strand
GGGGAGGCCGTTGCGCACGAGGTGCAGCCGGCGCGGTGGGGCGGCGGCGCTGCGGCGGGCGAGGCGCAGGTCGAAGCGGCTGACGGTAATGACCGCAGCGCTGAGGCGCGAGAGCACGAGCTCGGCGGCGTACACCACCGCGCGCTGGGCCTTCGGGATGCCGGGGGCGAACTGCCAGCCGTGGGCGGTGAAGATCACCGGCGCGCCGATGAGACGCGCGGCGAGGCGCCCAACGAGGCCGGCTTTGGCGGTGTGCGTAGAAACGAGGGTCGGCCCGAAGCGACGCAGGCGCGCGGCAAGCGCCCCGACGGCGCGTAGGTCGCCGACCGGTGACGGGTCGCGGCGCAAGGCGGGCACCAGCTCGAACGGCACGCCGCGCTCGGAAAGCTCCTCGGTGAAGATGCCCGGCGATCCGGTGAAAACCCGCACCGCCGCGCCGTCGGCCTGCAACCGGCCGGCAAGATCGCGCACATGCGTCTGCGCGCCGCCCGGCGTGTCGCCGCGGGTGATCACGAACGCGATGCGGCTCGGTAGCGGGCTCGCCAACGCGTCACCCGCCGGGGCGGGAGCGGCGGGCTTGGGCGCGTCACCCGCCGAGGCGGCCGCACGCTCAGTAGGCGTTTTCATTGACCATGCCGCGGAAAGGGGTGAGGGCGATGATTTTGAGGTCGAGCCAGAAGCTCCAGTTTTCGATGTAGTAGATGTCGGCCTCGATGCGTTCCTGGATTGAGGTGTCGCCGCGCAGGCCGTTGATCTGGGCCCAGCCGGTGATGCCGGCTTTCACGGCGTGGCGGCGCATGTAGTGGTGGTACTGGTCGCGGAACTGCTCCACGAAGTAGGGCCGCTCGGGGCGCGGACCCACCACCGACATGCGGCCGAGTAAAACGTTGATAAACTGCGGGGTTTCGTCGAGCGAGAGCTTGCGCAGCCACTTACCTATCGGGGTGACGCGAGGGTCGTCCTTGGTAGTCCAGGCCGAGAACTCTTTGTTGGGGTCCTGCACGTACATAGAGCGGAACTTGAGCATGTTGAACGGGCGATTATCGAGGCCCACACGCTCCTGCTTAATGAGAACCGGGCCGGATGAGCTTAGCTTCACGAGCGCCGAGATCAGCAGAAAAAACGGTGAGAACAGCAACAGAAACGTGCCTGAGAACGCGATATCGAAGCTGCGCTTGAACACGCGGTTGAAGCCCTCGCGCGTCGGGATATCGCGAATCGTGAGGATCGGGATGCCGTCCATCGACTCAACTTTGCCGCGCGCGGTGATGAGGTCGCTGAACCCGGGGATAATCTTAAGCGCGATGCCGTGCTGGTCGGTGAGGTTAAGCACCCGGCGCAAGCGCTTGCCGCCTTGATCGGGCAACGCGTAGACCGCGACGTCGGGCCGGTGAGTCTTCAGGAGGCCCTCGAGCTCGGCGATGTCGCCGAGAACCGCGAAACCGTTGCCACCCTCGCCTTCTTCGCGCTGGGACGTCACGTAACCGACGATGTGATATCCGTGCATCGGCCTGCGCCTAATCAAATCGGTGAGCTTGCGGGCCGCCTCGCCGGTGCCGATGATCATCACGGTGCGCACGTTGTAGCCGCGCGCGCGCAGCCGCTGGAGAATCTTGCGCGTCGCCGAGTGCCACAGCGCTATACTGACGGTGTTTATGACCGCGTAGTACCCGACCGTGAGACGCGAGATCTGCTCAACGCGCAGAAAGAACAGCAGGGCGAGCGAGGCGAGAATCGTGATCGCGACGCCGCCGACAATTGTGGCGAGCTCCTCGGTGGTTGAGATGCCGCGGCGCTGGTTGTAGAGCCCAATCGTGAGAAACACCACCACCTGTACAACCGCCATCATCCCGCCGAGAAAGAGGTAGCTCTCGAGGTCTATGTCGTGGAAAGCCTCGAGCGTGGGCTCCTGGATCACGAAACGCACAAACATCGCGAGCGCATAACTCGCAAGCGAGACGAGGAAATCGGTGGTAACAAATGTTAGCAGTAGGCTTTGGCTTCGTTCTTTTAGCATGAATCTTTACACAGGCGCTCCGCCGAACTGCGAAGGTTCCGCAGCCGTAAAGCCGTCGTAGATGTACATGAGTTTTGTTGCCCAAGTATAATGCAATTTCTCGCCGGTTTCCATCGGTAATGCGCGGCGGGTCGACGGTTGGGGTACGCCGCTATATAATAAGCTCCCATACGGAGGATCACGATAATGGTTACGGCAACGGCCCGCAGAAGCATCGGTCACAGGACAATCGTTCTTGCGGCTACAGCGTTGTGGCTTGTAGTGGTAATGGCGCCGGCTCCGGCGGTGCTTTCGGCCCAGATGGGAAACGGCGACGAGGACGGCGGCTTCTTTGACGACGAGCTTCACCGGCCGCATATCGCGACCAGCCTGAGCGACGAAATCTACCAGTACCTCTCGATGTGGGAGGACCGAGGTTATCTTTCGCGTCCGCTGCCTTACTTGCGGCCGTATCCGCTGCAACTGCTGCAGGCGGCCCTGGAAGAAGTAGCGCAACGGGCACCGGCTCCGCATGCTGCTCGGGCCGAGGAGTTCCTGCGCCAGATTGGAGGCGAGCCGCAGATTCACCTGCGCGGGGAGCACTTGAGCGAGTTCTCGAACGACGGTGACTACTTCGGCGCCACCGGCGCGGGGGTGGAATCCTCAGGCTATCTGCTCGACAACCTTTCGATTGCAGGGCGGATCGGTCTGTATGTCATCGACGAACCCGAGGTGAGCGACGATGTTTATCCGGCCGCGCAGCGGGGCCGTTACGACTATATGCGCGACGACAGTCGCATGGGTGCGCTAGGGCGCGAATACTTGATGACCCCAAGCGTGCAAGGCATGGCCGCCGTGGGTTCCGAAACCACTTATTTTCAGGCAGGGCTCACCCGCAGCACCTATGGGCCCTTTTACGATTCAGGCCCCATTATCAGCCAGAATGCGCCGCATGCGGGCCATTTTTCTTTTACGCACCGCAGCGAGCGCTTCACTTACCAGCATTTGCTTCTTGCTGTTACAGCAACCATGGACGACGGCTTCGCGCGTAACCGCACGGTAGACGGCGGTTCTTCGCAAGGAGTCCGGCCGAACAAGTTCATAGCCCTGCATGGCCTCACCTTTCACCTGCTCGATTGGCTCGACATCAGCCTGCACGAAAGCATCACCTACGGCCAGCGGTTCGAGCCGATGTACCTGATTCCCACCTCGATGCTGATGTACAACCAGATCATCACCGGGGAAAAAGACAGTGCTTTCATCGGCCTCAGCGCCAACGCGCGCTTACCGCACGACCTCGCCGCGAGCAGTACGCTCTACGTAGGCGATCTGGGCTTTGGAGATTTGGCGCGCGGCAACCTCGATACGCGCTATAAATGGGGATGGCAGTCCGGCACACGCTGGACGCCGATGCGCGGTATGCTCGAGCGCATCAGCGCCGATTACACCATGGTGCTGCCTTATACCTACACGCACCGCCGCAAGCCGCAGGGTGACGACGTGCTTTACGACGTAGACTATGACGATACAACCGTTCCGGCGGTGAATTATCAAAACTACACGCACTCGGGTCAGTCGCTTGTGGACCTCGACCCGAACTCAGACCGCGTTCGCGTACAGACGCGTCTGCGTCCGCACGAGTTCGTCACCGTTAATCTACACACCGCGTTTCTGAGGCACGCGAACGCAACTCCCGAAGACGCCTACGAGGAAGAGGGAGGCCACGACGTAGGCACCTCGGACGGCAGCGTATTCGATGCCGGCTATCGCAGCGAGGCCGGCAATCTTTACGACGAGTGGCGTTTCCTGACGCAGGACGTAATTGAACGGCTTCTACAGCTGGGGTTTGATGCTGAGGTCACCTTACCGGTGCGGGTCGAATGGTTTACCTCAACGCGCGGACACCCCGGAGCACTGACCTTTGATTTCGGCTACACCTTTGAGTACGGCTGGAACCGTCGCCCACGAGGCCCCGGAGAGGAAGTGACGCTCACGACAACAGACAGTGCAGGGGGCGTGGATCGCCTCAACCGCCCGACACCGGTAGAGGGCAACGACGGTACACGACATTACGGCCGATTCGGATTTTCGTTGGCTTACTGAGCTATTATTGGAAGCGCGTATGAGTAACACAACACAACACCTGCGGCGCGCCGCATTGATTGCCGCTGTGGTGGTGGTTGCGGCTGTAGTAGGTGCGGCCGACGACAACCCGCAGCCACAGCGCTCGGTTGAGACAATTCTCGGCGAGCTTCGTCCCAGTGTTCGCACAACGCAGACGCTTAACCGCGAGCAGATTCAGGAGATGTTCGACTACGGAGCGGACGAGGGCTACATGATCTTTGAGGTGCTCAACGAGATGACGATGTACCTCAAAGAACACAATATCCGCGCCGCGATACTCGGCAGAGATCTGCGTGAGGCGGAGAACCGTTTCAGCCTCGGCGACGAGCAGATCGAGGTGCTGCTGCCGGTTGCGAAGATCGATCGTGTGGAGATCGGAACGGTTTTCGGGGGCAACGAGGCCCCGTTTGAAGTCTACCTGACCGAGGAACACACCGACTTCCTCGACGTCGCCTACTTCGACATGGAAACTCATTTCGGCTTTGCAACCGTAGAAGAGGACCTGTTTGCCGACGGCTTCGGCGTGCGAGCGCGCCGGGCTTTCCTGCGCTTCCGCATGAGCCACATGGAGCTACAGGGCAACCGCCGCATCAGGGCGCACGTGCACCGCTTTCCGCGCTCGCGCGGCATGCGCTTCGACGCTATCAAACGTTTGTAGCCGAATCGGGCGGCGAACCGCGGAGAAGGCGCTCCTTGGTGCCGGCGAGCCGGCGGCGCACGCCGCCCGGTAGCAACCGATAGGCGACGCGCAGGGCCGCGAGCAGATACAGCCGCGCGCGAGCGGCAGCGGCACGGGGCCCGGAGGCTTGACGCCCGGAGCCGTGCTGCAGCTCCCCCACAGCCCACAACTGCAAACGAAACGAAGAAAGCACGTAGCGAAGGTGGTCGCGCGTCTCGAACGACTGCGCGGCGTGCAGGCGTTTGCCGGTATACGGCCGGTCGAGGAATCGCAGATCGGCGCCGGCCACCGCGGCCCTAATCCAGAGCTCGTAGTCGAGCTGGCGCCGACGCGAGGCATCGTAACCCCCTAGGCGCTCGAGCAGACTGCAGCGCAGCATGACCGAGCTGTGGTTGACGGGATTGTAGCGCGGCAGGAGCGCTGCGAGATCGCGGAGCGCTGCCGGATCGCCGAGCGCTGCCGGATCGCGGAGCGGCGCGTTGTCCCGCTCTCCGCCGTCCCCCGGCGCCTCGAGGTCGCTTAGCAGGCGGAAGTACTGCGAGGCGGTTGCAACGAGGTCGAGCTTGGGGTGGCTCTGAAACAACGCGAGCTGCGCCTCGAGCTTACCCGCGAAAAACACGTCGTCGGCGTCGAGGTTGGCAATGAACTCACCGCGCGCGGACTGCCATGCAAGGTTGAGTGCCGCTCCGCGCCCGATACTTCCCCGCCGGATGACCCGCAGCTCAGGCACGCCCGCGGCCTCGCCGCGCTTGCGCGGAGCTGAGCGCGCCGCAAAGCGCTCGAGGATTTCCGGCGTTTCGTCGCTCGAACCGTCGTCCACCACGACAATCTCTTCCGGCGGTCTGCTCTGGCTGTAGACGCTCTCGAGCGCCTCGGCCAAGTAGGCTGCTCCGTTTCTCACGCTCATGATCACCGAGACGCTTTGCGGCTCCGGTGACACCGGGGCCTCGGCGGGTGCGCGCGCGGCTTG
Organism: Spirochaetales bacterium; assembly: GCA_007126415.1. Classification (GTDB taxonomy): domain Bacteria; phylum Spirochaetota; class Spirochaetia; order DSM-27196; family SLAA01; genus B1Sed10-166. The sequence goes on along the minus strand of SLBH01000130.1, from coordinate 602 downwards.
GGGCTGCGGGGCGTCGAGCAGCAGCCGATAGATATGGTCGAGCTCACGCGCCCGCAGCGGCGCATCAAAGGCCCGCACACGCGCGCGCGCGCCCTCGCCGAGGCGACGAGCGAGGGCGGGGTCGTTGAGTATGCGGCGCAGCGCTCGGGCCACCGCCTCCGGGTCTCCGGGCGGCACAAGCAACCCGCTCTGCTCGTGCTCGATCACGTCCTCGGTGCCCTCAACCGCGGTAGCCACGCACGGCAGCCCGAAACTCATCGCCTCGAGCAGGGCCTTCGAGAGGCCTTCCCAGCGCGAGGTGAGCGCGAATACGTCCGCAGATTGGAGCAAACGGTCGATATCGGTTCGGTAGCCGAGAAACCGCACGCGGTCCTCGAGACCCAGCTCGACAGCAAGAGCGCGAAGCGAAGGCTCGAGCGGCCCTTCGCCGACGCACAAAAGCTGCGGCTCGGGCGCGCCGCCGGACCGCGACGGCCCCAATGCGCGCAGCGCCGCCATCGCGCGGAGCAGCGTAGGGTAATCCTTTTGCCGCTCAAGCCCCGCGACCGTGATTACGATCGGGGCGCCGGCCTCGCCGGCACCCTCGACACCGGCGGCCCTCG
>SLBH01000199.1 GCA_007126415.1 Spirochaetales bacterium | reverse complement strand
GGTGCGCGCGGCGGTGCCGGTTCCCGTGCCCGCGGCGCCTGCGGCCCCGGTGGAGGCTTCCTCGGCGGCCGGCTCCTCGGCGCGCAGCGCGCCGGCTTTGAGCTCGAGCACCCCGATCGCGAACAGCATCCAGACCAAGGTGCGGAAGCGTTCGCGGTTAAACCACACAACGCCCTCGTAGGTGTTGAACCCGAGGTACTCGGTGATCTCGTGATACGAGAACAGATCAACGAGCACGTCGCGGGGTGGAATCCCGTTGAGGCAGTACTCGCGGAGTCGCCCGCCGTGAGCAATCAAAAGCATCATCAGCCGGTTCCAGTCGTTCATCTGTGAGCCGTGGTGCTCGTGCAGCTCGCCGGGCAAGATCTTCTCGAGCTGCTTCACGAGTCTCAGCTCCTGCCCCACGCAGGCGCCGGCGAGATCGGACACCTCGGCGTGGTACTCGCTCAGGCGATCGGTTTTCTGTTCCGGCGCGGGTTTGGTGTCCGAGACGCTCTGCTCGGCGGGGTCGGCGGTGGCCGGGCCGTGCGGCGGGCGCATGAGGTCCTCGAACGGGGCGAGGAAGATGTAGCCGGTGAGCGTGTGGAGGTACAGCGGGGTGCCGGTGACGGTTTTGTTGAAGGTCTTGACGGCGTTGCGGTACGCGTCGCGCTTGCGGCGCGGTTTCTCGAGCGAAAGGTAGCGCAGCGACAACAGCGACTTGAGGCGAACGCGGAAGCTCTCGGTGGCGACCGAGACGTCGCCGCTACCGGTGCAGTACTCGCGTGCGGCGCGCAGAAACTGCTGGTAACGCGAGGTGAGCCGTTGCTGGTCTACATCGCCGGGCGCAACCTCGCCCTGCAGCTCGGCCTCGAGCTCGCGCAAGGTTCCGGAGTTTACCGCGCGGAAAAACACATCATAGAGCGGCTGTAGGAACACCTCTTTGAGCGCGTCGTCGATGTTTTCGACACCGACGCCGCCGAGCTTGTCGGCGAGCTGCGCGTAGTGTGAGTACTCGTTGTCGAAAACTTCATAGATGTCGCTGTAAACCTGCGTCTCGTAGCCGCGCAGATGGACGTAGAAGCCCTGCTCCTGGAGGTCCTTGCTGTTGCGGATCAGCCACAACCCGCTGCGTTGCTCGCGCAGGATGCAGTAGGCGCGATGACTGTGCGAAAGCCCGAGTGCCGGGGCCAGACGCCCACGCTGGTGGTGTTTGCCGCCCTCGGGCGTTTTCTCGACGTAGGCCACCGACTCACCGATCCAGCCCGAGGCCTCGTGGTAACAGTTATTGTACAGCACAAGCGCCCGATCGTCGCCGCTCTGGTTGGAATAGGCGAACACGTTCTCGTTCACGTTGCCGTCTTGATCGTAGAGATCGTAGAGCAGGAAGTTCTCGACATCGGCGAACAGCCGGCGGCGCTTCATCAACGGGAAAACCTCGCGCGCGTGGCGCTCGATGAGGTGCTGATCGGGAGTTTCGTCCCAGTACGCGCGGCGGTACTCCATCCCGTATTTCTCGGCGAGGCCTTCGATCTGGCCATGGCCGAACATCGGCAGGCCCGGCATCGTGACCATCAGCGTCGCAACGCCGAAGTACTTGTCGCCGTTGCCGAACTGCACCACCGCGGTTTCTTCGTCAGGGTTGTTCATGAAGTTCACAAAGCGCTTGAGGATGTCTTTGTCAAACTCGATCGTGTTCTTGATCGTGCGGCGGTATTTGTCGTTCTCTTCGTCTTTCAGCATATTCATGAACGCGCTGTTATAGACGCGGTGCATCCCGAGCGTTCGAACGAAGTAGCTCTCCATCATCCAAAACGCTTCAGCAAGCAAGAGGGTGTCGGGGGCTTGCTCGGCGGCGCGGTCCACCACCTCGCGCCAGAACTCCTCCGGCATCGCGCGGTTGAACGCTTCCTTGGTGAGGCCGTGTTCGGCGCGCGTCGCGATATCGCCGCCGGAGCCGGGCTCGGGGAACCAGAGACGCTGGTAGTGCTTCTTGGAAAGCGTCATCGCGGCGTCGAAGCGAATGATCGGGAACTCGCGCGCGACGCCTAAAATGGTTTGAACCACCGCCTCACGAGCCTCGGGGTGTAGGAAGTTCAGCTGCGCGGTATCGTTCCACGGCATGCTGGTGCCGTCGTTGCCGTGATAAATGAAGCGCTCGCGCCCGGTGTTGAAATCTACATGCTTGAACACCACCGCGGCGTCGGAGCGATCGTAGTAATGATCCTCGAGGTAGATCCCGATGCCGGGTCGCGTCGAGAGGTTCTCGCCGCTGAAGCTGTAGCTCGGAAACGGGCAGTAGTCGAGCTGCACAAACCAGTCGGGGTGGTCGTAGACCCAGTGGCTGTCGATCCCGGTGTGGTTCGGCACCATGTCGCTGCCGAGGCGGATGCCGCGGATCCAACAGCGGTACTTGAGGTCGTGCAGCGCGTTCCAGCCGCCGATCTCGGCGGCGATCTCGTAACTCTCGAGCGAGTAAGCCGAGGCTTCGGCCTCGGGGTTTCCGCACATCTGCTTGATGCGCTTACTGGCCTTGCTGCGCTCCCAGATCCCGATCAGCCAGATGCCGGTGAAGCCTTGCGCCGCGATTCGGTCGAGCTCCTGATCGGGGACTTGGTCGAGGCGGCGGATCTCGCGCCGGTAGCTGCGCGAGAGTTGGTCGAGCCAGACGAGCGTGCTCTTCGCGAGCAGCACCACCTTCGGCATCCAGTCTTTGTCGGGGCTGAAACGCTCGCTCTCTTCCTCGACCCCACCATACTCGTAGACGTACTGCGGTCCGGGGCCCATGCCCGCGACGGCGTGTTCTTCCTTGATGAGGTCGAGGCTGCGCAAGAGGCGGAACAAATAGCGGCCGAGCAGACGGCTCCAGGGCCCGCGTACGAACGTGAGCTGCGCCTCGAGCGAATCAGGGTGGCGCCGCGCCGGTTCAAGCAGTAACTCGAACAGGCTTCGGTTTCCCTCGCCGAGCCCGGGTTGGGTCTCGAAGTACGCTTGGGTTGCCTGAATAACCTCGCGATAGGAGCTTCCGGTCTCGAGCTCGCGGTCGTCGAACAACTCCTCAAAACGCGTGAGCGCCGGGTTTTCGTTCGAGACCCACAGCATGATAAGCTCCTCGAGCGCGAGCTCACGGCCCGGCACGCCTTCGTGCTCGGACTGCAGGTACTCCTCGACGGTGCTCTCGCCGCGGTACACCGCGCGCGGCGGGAAGGCGGTGCAGAACGCCTCGAGGGTGGCGGTCAGCTGCTCCTCGCCGATGCTCTCGGCTATTGATTCGAGCGCACGCGAAAAGATGCCCACGCCGTACTGCTCGCGATAAAGCTGCACGAGATAATGCAGGATCTCGTCGAGCAGCCCCATAGCGTTTACTTCAGAGGTGCGGACGGCCGCCTCGGGGTTTCGCGCGAGGTCCTTCTTCTGGTTCATTTTATGCGCGAACAGGCGCGCGGCGTGAAAATCCGCGAGCACCACGTTACCGCTAAGCGTGAACAAGCTGTGATCGAACTCGTACAACTCCCGCGCGCGCCGCGATACGTGGAACTCACGGGCTCCGGCCGGGTCTTCGGATCGGCGTAGCAACAGCGGTTTCACACTCATTTCTCGATACTCCTCTTCGCGCGCGCGGTAACGACCCGCGCAAGCTCCTCGTTCAAGCCCTGCCGCGCCTCGAGCGCTTCGAGCTCGATCGGCATGCGATAGGTCCAGTTAAAGCCGTTATAGGTTCCGGGGATGTTCACCCGCTCGGCGCCGGCGTCGTCGGGCTGCAGGTCGCCGTCGAGCGCGAGCAGATCCTGCAGCTGCAGCACGCAGATCAGCGAGTTTGTTCCAAGCAGCGCTTCGGTGACGCGCCGGGCGGTCTCGGGGTCGTACTGCGCCGAGCGCGGCTCCGTGAACCCGAGCTCGTGCCAGAACGCGTCCACTACCGGGGGGTCTTCCTCGCGCTCCCACCACTCGCGCATCGTGGTGGTGTCGTGCACCGACGGCGCGCAGACCGAGAGCAGCGGGTACTCAGAGGGCGGCACAAACGGCTCGCCTTCAACATCCCAGTGCCGCGTCCAGCGCGGAATCTTGAGGCTGAGCATCCCGAGGTCGGCGAGCGTTTTCGGCACGCTGCGCGGGATCACGCCGAGGTCCTCGGCGCAGGCGAGCATATCTACGGTCTCGCTCATGAAGCCGAGCAGCCGCCGCCCGTTCTCGGCCCAGATCTCCTCGTTTTCTTCGGCGGCCTGCTGCACCAAGTACTCGAAGCGCTCGCGCTCGGTCTCGGAGAGATCGGCAAAGCGGCTGCAGTCACGGTAGGTCCAGGTGGGCGCCCAGCGGCCTTCCTCCACGCGCACCAGCGCGCGGTCGCGGTAGTAGCTCAAGAGCCGCTCGCGTACCTCTTCAGGCAGCTCAAGCGCCGCGATCGGCTTTTCGCCCGCGGGCCGCCCGCCGATCTCGGCGCGGAAGACGTAGAGGTCCTCGTCGTCGAGCTGCTTCAGGCACGCCTCGATCGCGGCGTCGGTGTGGCCGCCGAGCTCGCTGCGCAGCTGCGCTCCGCGGATGTGCGGGCGCGCGAGCCACTCGATGCGGTCGTCGCCGAACCCCAGCTCGTGTAAGGACGAGCTCGCGATAAGGCTCGACGGGTAGAAATGTCCCAGTATGCCGGTGAACTGCGTCTCCGGGACCGCCCAGATTCGAAAGAACCCGAGCACATGATCGATGCGGTACGCGTGGTAGAACTTGTCGGCTTGGCGCAACCGGCGCCGCCACCAGTCGTAGTCGCGCCGCGCGAGCGCATCCCAGTCGTAGATCGGGAAGCCCCAGTTCTGGCCCGTCTCGCTGAAGTAATCCGGCGGCGCCCCGGCGCGCAGCTCCGGAATGAAGATCTCGCGATCGGCCCAGATATCGACGCTGTCCTCGTTCATGAGGATCGGGAGGTCGCCTTTGAGAAACACGCCCTGCTCGCTGAGCTCCTTAGCCGCAGCTTGCAGCTGTTCCTCCAAGCGCCACTGCAGGAAGACGTAGAAAAACAGCTCGTCGCGTAGCTCGGGATCGTTCCAGAGTTCCTGGATGCCCTGGGACGACGGGTTACGTTCCTCAACCCAGATCGTCCAGTCCTTCCAGGCGCGCTGCTGCTCGCGGTCCTTGAGGACGCGAAACACCGCGTAGGGCTTTACCCAGGGGTTCTCGGCGACGAAATCGCTCAGCGCATCGACCGCGGCGGCCGGGGTGCCGGCAGCGCCGCCGTCGACGCCGACGGCGGTGAGCAAGGCCGGCCGCGCGCGCTCGTACGCCGCCCGCAGCACCTCGAGCTTGCCGGCGAGCACATCGTCGTACGGGAAACGCTTCTCGTGCTCGAAGCGTTTGCGGAGCTCGGCGGTCTGCTCGAGCAGATCATCGTGCGCGGCGACCTCAGGGATATCTGAAAGGCGTAGGTAGATAGGGTGCAACGCAAACGCGCTCAGCGCGCTGTACGGCGAGCTTTCTCCCCCGGTGTCGTTCACCGGGAGGATCTGGATGACCTCGAGCCCCACCGTGCGACACCATCGGCCGAGCTCCGGGAGGTCGGCAAACTCGCCGACGCCACAGCTGTGGGCGCTGCGAAGAGAGGCAACCGGCACCAGAGCGCCGGTGAGGTAGTGAGTGAACCCGGGAAACTTCATTGCGCGCTCCTTGCTCGACCGAACGGTCGGCACGGCCGTATCGTTGTCAGCATATCGCCCTTAGTATAAGGGCCACAGAGCAAAAGTTAAAGCGAGTTACCCGAGTGTAGCGTCTAAGAAAGCTCGTTGATGCGATCGCGCAGCCGTGCAGCTTCCTCGTAGTTCTCTTGCTCGACGGCCTTTTGCAGCTCCTCGAGCAAACGGTTTTTTTCTTGTTCGACCGGAGTTTCGCCGACCGTGGTCTCACCTTCAGCGGTGAGCTCATTCTCTACCTGCTCGGCGTCCTCGGCGTCCTCGGGTTCCTCGGTCTGAATCATGTTTACCGAGATGCCGGCTTCGTCTACCACGGCCTCAGCGATAAAGACCGGGCAGTGTAGCCGCGCGGCGAGCCCGAGCGCATCGGAGGGACGCGAGTCTATCGTGAGTTTCTTCATGCCTTGCTTGATCTGCAGCTGCGCGTAAAACGTGCCGTCCTTGAGCTCGGTGATCTCCACCCGCTCGACGGTAACGTTGAGCTTCTCGAGCAACACAATCATGAGATCATGCGTAAGCGGCCGCGGCATCGGCACGTTCCCCAGCCCAATTAGGATAGACTGAGCCTCGAGCTGCCCGATGAAAATCGGGACCGCACGCTCCGAGCCCAGCGGCTTCACCAGCACCGCGTTGCCTTTGTCGGTTCGCGCGACAGTCCAGATTTCGGCTTCCACAAGCATGCTATTCTCCATGCAGGTAATATACTACACCATAGGACATTCGTCACGCCGCGCCGCTCG
>SLBH01000183.1 GCA_007126415.1 Spirochaetales bacterium | reverse complement strand
GTTGTGCCGGGTGAGGACTACGACCCGCAGTTTTCCGGTAGTCACGAGAACTCGGCGCTCGGCGTAGTGGCAGGCGATTACGACGCCGCACCCGTAGCCTCCGAGGTTGTCGATCGCATGGCCGAGCGCGGCCTGTACGATCCCAACGACATTCGCATCATCTTCGAGACCGATCCGTTCCCCACCACGTCGTACGGTATCGCGCACAATCTACACCCCGATCTGCAAGAGAAGATTCGCGAGGCATTCCTGACGTATGACTTCGAGGGAACCCCGCTCGGTGAAGAATTCGGCGTAGACGGGTTCATTCCCATTACCTATGAGCAGCACTGGGCGCAGGTTCGCGCGATTCAGGAGCACAACAATATCGAGTATCGCCTCGACGACCTCGACTAAACCTGCCGGCCGTGCGGTACACGACACTGCACGATCTCGGACAAGAGCTGAGAGCGACGCAACCACGTTGCGTCGCTCTCGCCGTTATGCACGCAGTCCTGTTCGGACAGACGGTATCTCGATCGCCTTAAACCCAAATCACAAGTAGAGTAGAACAACGAAATGCTGCAAATTACCGACCTGGTTAAGAGTTATAATAACGGCGAGCCGGTGCTCAAAGGCTTGAATCTCGCCACCGACGAACGCCGTCTAACGGCGATAATCGGCTCGTCCGGCGCGGGCAAAAGCACCTTGCTGCGCTGTATCAATCGTCTCGTTACCGCGGACTCGGGGCGTATCGAACTCGACGGGATAAACATCCTCGAGCTGCACGGGAAGCGGCTACAGGATACCCGACGTCAAATCGGCATGATCTTTCAGGCCTACAACCTGGTGGATCGCTTAACGGTCATGGAGAACGTACTCTCAGGACGCTTGGGCTACGTAGGCACTCTACGAGGCGTGCTGCGGCGCTTCCCCCAGAGCGATATCGATCGCGCCTACGCGCTGTTGAAGCGCGTTGGGTTGTCGCAGTACGTGAACACGCGCTGTGACTCGCTTTCCGGCGGAGAGCGTCAACGCGTCGGCGTAGCGCGCGCGCTGATGCAGAATCCACGCATTCTGCTTGCCGATGAGCCGACCGCGTCGCTTGACCCAAAGACCTCGGAACGCATTATGGAGCTGATCTCGCGTATCACCGACGAGCTCGATCTGCCGGTCCTGATAAACCTCCATAACGTTCCGCAGGCTCGCGATTACGCCGACCGCATCGTCGGGTTGCGCTACGGGGTGATAGTGTTCGACGGGGGTCCGCAGGATCTCACCGACGACTGGCTGGAAAAAATCTACGCCGGACATGAGGACGACCTCAAGAAACAGATGAAAGTAGCCGGTGAGGACGGTGCGAATGAGTGATTCAACGGTACACTACCGCTGGAAACGCCCTCATTTCATCGAAACCCCCTATATCCGCTACGGGCTTCTTGCGTTGGCGGCGATCTACCTGATTTTCGCACTCAGCACGCTGCGCGTTAATCCGCAGCGTATCGTCGAAGGAATCCCACGCGCGATCAACATGTTTCGAGGCGCCGTTCCTCCCGACTTCGAGTCACGAGGGGGGCTGATCGTTCGCGGGTTCATCGAAAGCATTCAAATGACCTTGATCGCGACCGCAGCCGGTGTGGCGCTCAGCGTACCGATCGCGTTCATGGCCGCACGAAATATCGCGATTCTTCCGATCTACGCCGTGGGCCGCATGATCGTGGTTGTAGCGCGGAGTTTGCACCCCGTGGTGCTCGGGGTGTTGTTCGTCTCGGCGGTTGGGTTCGGGGCATTTGCCGGCATTCTGACGCTCATCATGTATACGCTCGGATTCGTCGGTAAGCTCCTCGCCGAGGCAATAGAGGAGATAAAGTACGGACAAGTGGAAGGCGTGCGGGCAACCGGTGCGGGTTTCTTTGCGACGCTCGCATACGCAGTGTTTCCGCAGGTTCTTCCACGTCTCATCGGTCTTTCGATCTACCAGCTCGACATTAACTTGCGCGCCTCCGCGATCGTCGGCCTCGTAGGTGCCGGAGGTATCGGAGCCACGCTCAATACCGCGTTCGGACGTTACGACTACGCCACCGCCTCGGCAATTTTGCTGGTTATGATCGGGATCATCCTCGTGGCTGAGGGCATCAGCGGGCGACTCCGGGGGCTGACAAAATGAGTACGCACAGCACAACTTCTTCCAACAAAGCAGTCGGAGACCACTTCCGCTGGGCTCGGTACTCAACCAAAGAACGCGTGGCACGGAGCCTCGGCTACTTGGTTGTCGGCGTCCTGCTATATTGGTCGCTCTCAACCGTCGACGTGTTCTGGCCGTGGGTCTGGGATGCCCCCGCTCAAATCGGCGACATGATGTTCCGGATGTTTCCGGTTTCGTTCGTTCAGCTAAACCCGATTCTGTTTGCCCTGGTTGAGTCCATCAACATAGCGGTGCTCGGCACGATTGTGGCGGTGTTTATGGCGCTGCCGATCGCGTATCTCGGCGCCCAAACCGTCACGCCGAGCAAACTCACCCTGTGGCTGGCACGGTTTATCATCGTGGCCACGCGCTCGGTGGACACCTTGATCTGGGCGCTGGTATTTGTTGCGATCATCGGCCCCGGACCGGTGGCCGGTATCCTGGCGATCGCGTTCCGCTCAATCGGGTTCCTGAGCAAGCTACTTGCCGAGGCCATCGAGGAGATAGACTGGGGTCCGGTAGAAGCGATGCAGGCGGCGGGAGCCTCGCGAGCGCACGTGATTACCTACGCTATCGTGCCGCAGGTGGTGCCGAGCTTCTGGGCTATAACGATTCTCCGTTGGGACATCAACATCCGCGAATCAACCGTGCTGGGACTTGTCGGCGCCGGGGGAATCGGCCTGATCTTTCAGGGTGCGATCGACATGTTCCGCTGGAACACGGTATCGCTCGTTCTAATCGTAATCGTACTCGTGGTATTCGCCGGAGAGCTCGTAACGGGTGTCGTACGGCGCAAGCTCATGTAAGGAGAAAGGCATGAAGAAGCTGTTTGCGATACTCCTGACGGCCGCTATTCTGTTTTCACTACCGGTCTATTCCGCCTTCGCGCGTGGGTCGGACGAGCCCGAGCGAATGCTTGAGCCCATACCGGACGAAGACTGCCCACCCGACCAGCGCGGGGAGCTCGATCACTACTACTGCGATCGCGACGGAGATCTCGTCGCGGACCGACCGGCTGAGGAGAGCAAATGGATCGACCCCGACACCTTGATCTTTTCCTACACTCCGGTCCGTGGTCCGGTAGTGTATGAGGATATGTGGTACGACTTTCTCGACCACTTGGCCTCGGTGACCGGCCGCGAAGTGCGCTACTACACCGTCGAGTACTACACCGCTCAGATACAGGCGATGCGGGCCGGGCGCCTGCATGTTGCGGGCATCTCCACCGGGCCGACGCCGTTCGCGGTGAACCTCGCGGGCTATGTACCGTTCGCGATCATGGGCGGTGAAGACGGGCATTTTGGGTACACGCTGCAGGTCTACGTTCATGCCGACAGCGATATCCACAGCATGGAGGACCTCCGTGGACGTCGCGTGGCGCACGTAACCGAAACCTCGAACTCGGGTCACCAGGCGCCGATGGCGCTGTTCCCGCGTGAGGGTGTGAGCCCGGGTGAGGATTACGAGATCGAGTTTTCCGGGAGCCACGCAGCCTCGGCGCTCGGGGTGATCTCCGGAGAGTACGATGCCGCCCCGGTGGCGTCGGAGGTTGTGGATCGTATGGCCCAACGCGGTCAGTTTTCAAAAGACGAGATTCGCATCATCTATGAGACCGACCCGTTTCCCACCACCTCGTACGGCTACGCGCACAACCTGCACCCGGAGCTCGCGGAGAAGATCCGCGAAGCGTTCTTTACGTACGAGTTCGCCGGCACTCCGTTGGGCGAGGAGTTTCAGGTTGACGGATTCATCCCGATCTCGTACAAGGACGACTGGGAAATTATCCGTACCATACAGCAATACAACGAAGTAGAGTACACGCTCGAGGCGATAGACTGATCGCTCCACAACCATACGGCTATACGGCGCGCCTTTTCAGGCGCGCCATTTTTTTCGTATACTCACCGCAGTACAGCCGAGATTCCGCAGTTCTTGACCTACCGTTCAAAACCACGCCTTGAGGAGGCATTACATGGCTACACAAACGCAAAACAAGAGTATCGAAGAAATGCTCGGGGCCGAGGCCGACGCGCTGTTGAACCACAGCTGTTCAACGATCTCGAAGGATCACCTTTATCTCCCCGGTTCCGACCACGTAGACCGCGTCTGGACACAGTCCGACCGCAACAACCGTGTACTCGGAAACCTCGAGCGTATCTACAGTCATGGCCGACTCGGCGGCAGCGGCTACCTCTCTATTCTGCCGGTGGATCAGGGCATCGAGCATTCCGGCGGCGCCTCGTTCGCCAAAAACCCGGCCTACTTTGACCCGGAGAACATCGTGAAGCTCGCGATCGAGGGTGGGTGTAACGCCGTTGCCTCAACCTACGGCGTGCTCGGAGCGGTGGCGCGAAAGTACGCGCACAAGATTCCGTTCCTCGTGAAGATCAACCACAACGAGCTTCTCACCTATCCCAACGATTTTCGCCAGATCATGTTCGGCAGCATCGACGAGGCCTACAACATGGGAGCAGCCGCGGTCGGTGCGACAATCTACTTCGGCTCGGACGACTCGAACCGTCAGATCATAGAGGTTGCCGAGGCGTTCGCGTACGCTCATGAGCTCGGGCTGGCGACGGTGCTCTGGTGCTACCTCCGTAACAACGCCTTCAAGGTAGACGGCACCGATTATCACGTCTCGGCCGACCTTACCGGCCAGGCCAACCATCTCGGCGTTACGATCGAGGCCGATATCATCAAGCAGAAGCTACCGGAGAACAACGGCGGATACAAAGCATTGAACACCGGCGGAAGCAGCTACGGTAAGCTCGATGAGCGCATCTACAGCGAGCTCACCAGCGACAATCCGATAGACCTCACGCGGTATCAAGTGGTGAACTGCTATATGGGCCGCGCGAGCCTGATCAACTCCGGCGGCGCTTCCGGCAAGGACGACTTTGCCGAGGCGGTGCGGACCGCGGTCATCAACAAGCGTGCCGGTGGTGCCGGGCTCATAAGCGGACGCAAAGCCTTCCAGCGCCCAATGAAGGAAGGCGCGGCGCTGCTGAACGCCATACAGGACGTGTACCTCGATCCGAAGGTAACGATAGCGTAACGCGTGATCACGGCGGCGGTGCGCTCACGCCGGCCGCCGCCGGATTCACCGAGCCGGCCCGGTAGAACCATGCAGAAACCCCTTAGCCGAGATCCCACACCACTCGCCAACCTCACGCAAAGCGGAATCTTCTGGTTCTGGGTCCCGCTCGCCGCGATGTGGCTGCTGATGGCGGTGGAGCAGCCCGCGATGACCGCGATCATCGCGCGGCTCGATCAGGCCGAGGTTGAGCTCGCCGCGTTCGGGATCACGTTCGTGGTGGCGCTCGCGGTCGAGAGTCCGGTGATTCAGCTCCTCGCCGCGGGCACCGCGCTGAGCTACGATCGGGGGCACTACCGACGCCTCATGCGCTTCACGCACGTGCTCGCGGTCGGCCTAACCGGGCTCCACCTGCTGCTCGCGGCTACCCCGCTGTACGCGCTGATTCTCGAGCACGTGATCGGCGCACCGGCTGCGGTGATCGGGCCGAGCCGGGCGGCGTTTCTGCTCGCGACACCGTTCACCGCCGCGGTGGCCTACCGACGCTTGTGGCAGGGCGTACTCATTCGTTACGGGCGCACAAAGGTGATCCCGATCACGATGGTGCTACGCTTTCTCGCAATGGGCACAGTGTTGCTGGTTGGCTACCGCACGCGCGTGCTTCCCGGCGCCGCGCTCGGGGGTCTCGCGCTTTCGGTGGGCGTCATCACCGCGGCCGTGGCCAGTTGGGGCTTTGTTCGCGGCGTGGTGCGCGACCTGATGCCCGAGCGCTCCGAACACCGCGACCACATCGCTTCCGCCTCCTGGAAGCGCCTGTTGCGGTTCTATATCCCCCTCAGCCTGACCTCGGTGCTGTACCTGATTGCGCAGCCCTTGATGACGGTCGGTATCGCGCGGGCGCCGTATCCGCTGCAGTCGCTCGCGGTTTGGCCGGTAATCAACGCGTATATGTTCTTGTTCGCCTCGCTCGCGCTTTCGTTTCAAGAGGTCGCGGTTGCGCTGTTACCGCAGCCGGGCGGTCTGCCGCAGCTACGGCGTTTCACCGCCAAGCTCGGGTTGGGGCTCAGCGCGGTATTTCTGCTTGTGGCACTCACGCCGGCGAATCAGTGGTGGTTCACGCGGGTAGCGGGCCTCAGCCCGGAGCTCGTGCCGTTTACACAGACGCCCACGATTCTGTTGTCGCTCGTGCCGTTGTTGTT
>SLBH01000097.1 GCA_007126415.1 Spirochaetales bacterium | reverse complement strand
GAAGCGCGCTCGCTTGCCGAATCCGGCCCTTCGCCCTGATCTGCCTCCTCAACCGGCAGCGGACTCTCCGGTGCGGCGTCTTCCGAGTGGGGCAGTCGGCTTCTCGGCAGATCGGACTCGGTCGCCGGATCACCCGAATCCGCCGGCGCGGCCGGAGCTTGATCGATCCCGAAAGAGGACTCCGACGCGAGCGGCGGCTTCTCAGCCGCTGCAGCTTGCTGTTGTTCCGGCGCCGAGCTCGGACCCTCGTCCTCGGCGGGTTGTGCCTCGTTGGTCTGATCTCCAGTTTCAAGCTCGCGATCTGCGCCGGGATCGAGCATATTCATGAGCGAAGGAGGATAGTCATCGAGATCGGAACTGAACTGTTCCGGAGCTTCCGAATCCGCCCCCGGATGCTGAGCCCGGGGAGGCTCCTCGGGCACGGCGTCGGCTCCCCACCCCACACGCGCCGCCGCCTGATCCGCGGGCTGCTGCGCCGGGCCGCCGTCCGAAGCGGTATCGTGGGGTGCAGGTTCTTCGAAACCACCCGCTTCGTCTTCTTCTGCGGCTTGTTCGCTTACTTCGCCGGGCGACTCCAGACCGACAACCGGAATCGAAGCCTCATCGAGCTCAGCGGTGCTTTCGAGCTTGAACTCCTCGGGCACCTCGGACTGGGGGGCACCCGAAGCCTGCGCCAGCTCGCCGAGCCGATCGAGACTGTATCCCGCGCCGGCGGCTCCCGCGGTTTGCTCGTATAGCGCGAGGCTCTCGTTCAACCCGTCGAGGTCGTCGGGACGAGCTCGCTTGCCTTGCAGGCTCACGAGTTCGTTCAGCGACTGCAACGCCGCGTCGGTCTTGCCTGCATCGCGGTAGACCTGCGCCATCTCGGTCAAGAGCGGCGCGCTTTCGGCGTGCTTCTGCTTGAACGGCTCGATCACCGACTCGGCCTCCCCGGCCCGACCGCTTCTTCGGAGCACCTCCGACTCACGAAGCACACCGGTGAGCTCCTCAGGGCGCTTCTGCCGAAACTCGCGCACGTGCTGGAGCGCGCGGTCGTACTCGCCGCGCTCGGCGTGAATATGCCCGAGGTCAAGGCGGTAGTCCTCGGCTTCGGGATCAAGCTGCAGAAGATGCTCGAACTCGTGGCGAGCATCCTCGAACGCGCCCTTGCGGTAGGAAAGAAGCCCTGAGTACCTCCGCGCGCGCGGGTTGTGCGGCTCACGCTCAACCACCGGCTTCAAGTAACGCTCGGCTTCATCGTGCTTGCCGGTTTCGCTCAAGACTCGCCCGAGCTGCAACTGTAACTCGGTGTTGTCCTGGCCTTTCTCGGCCAGTGTCTGGAGGCGGTCGACCAATCCGTTCTCAGGGAGCTTGCGCTCGAACAAGTGACCGAGATTCTCGGCGGCACGCGCGTAGTTCGGGTCGCGTTCAAGCGCGTGCGCGTAGTGCTCGAGTGCTTCCTCGGTGTTTCCCTGCTGTGCATACACGGTCGCGATGTTGTTCTCGGCCACCGCGTTATTCTCGTCGAGCGTCAGGATCTCCTCAAAGTTCTCGAGTGATGCGTCGTAGCGTTTCAGACTCTGCAGCACGAGACCGAGGTTGTTCAGCGCGTCGGTCCAACCGGGGCGGGCCTTAAGCGCACGCTCGAACTGCTCGCGCGCTTCCTCGAGCCGATCGAGGTTCTGATACGCGATCCCGAGGTTGTAGCGAAGCGTGGGGTGATTCTGATCGTAGCCGAGGCCGTCCTCGAACACCGCCGCGGCTTGCGAGTGCTCGCCGCGACGCTCGTAGATCGTGCCGAGGTTGTTGTAAGCCACCACAAAGCCGGGGTCGAGCTCGATCGCGCGTCGATAGGCCGCGATCGCTTCATCGTCGTTTCCGGCCATCTTGTGAATATTGCCGAGGTTGTAGGGAATATCGGCGCGATCGGGTGCCAGTTCGGTCGCCCGGTTGAGCGCTTCGGTGGCCTCGGACAGACGCCCCGAAAGCCGATACATAACCCCAAGGTTGTTGTACGGCTCAACCGATTCGGGCATCAGGTCGCGGGCCTTCTCAAACTCAGCGATCGCTTGAGAGCGGCGCTCGCCTTTCGCGTACACCATCCCGAGAAGGATATGAGCGGCGTACGATCTACGATTCTTTTCGATCACGTGGCGCGCGAGTTTTTCGGCGTTCTCGTAATCGCCGATCCGATACGCGTTTCGGGCTCGCGCCAGTATCTCTTGCTGCTGTGCGCTCGTCATTCGGTCCGCCTCGCCGGTCGCGCATGCTGCTCGCGCGAAAACTGGGTCTCCGGGACGATTCCGGCCGCGTCGTAGGCCGCAATCGCGAAGTAATATACCCTCCCGTTCTGTAGTCCCGCAAGCTCGACCTCGGTACGATCGCCCAGATCGATAGGCGACCGGCCCTGCTCGGCACCGCTTCCGAAATACTCGCCCGGCCGGGTCCCATAGTACAGATAGTAGCCCTCAACGCTGGGGTCGACAACCTCGTCCCACCGTAGGTGAACCGAACCGTCGCCGGGTTCCGCGCGCACGCGCGCGGGCGCCGCAGGCGGCGCGGCCGGCTCGTAGCGCGCCGTTACCCAAGACACCGACGGCGACTCACGCCGCCGACCGTCGGGATACAACTCGAGGCGTAGCTGCAGGTAGCGTCCCCGCTCCCCCTCGGGAAGCGGCTCTCCGGGGTCAAACCGGCGCCAGCCGGTATCGAGAGCCGGTCGTTCGTTGTCTTCGAGTAAACGGTAGAAGAAGAACACGTCGGTCTCGCCGGGCGTTCGATAACGCGCATCGAGCGTACTCACCTCGGCGAGCGGATGCCCGAGATCGAGCGGGCGGGTGATCGCCACCGCCGGCGAGTCGCTCGTTCGCTCGAGCATCGGCCGGGTCACGTAGCGCCTCGAGAAACGTAGCTGATCGAGCAGCCCCGACAGCCGAGCGCCGAGCTCCACCCGACCGTTTGAGGCCCGGCCTAGATACGGTAAGTAGACGTCACCGGCCTCGCGCCCGCCCTCGGTAGCGTGCGTGACGTCACGCGGCACCCCGTCGACGAGGTACTCGAGCAGCCCGGTCTCGGCCTCGAAGCGCAGCATATGGTGGCTCCAGCGTCGCGGCAGGAGAGTACGATCGCTCTCGAGTACCACTCGGTAGGGCGCGTGCTCGGGCGTCAGGAAGATATTGTCGAGATCCCACACAAGGCGGCGGCGTTCGAGGCGCACCTCGAAGCGCTGATCAAGCCGTCCGTTATCGGTGCGACGTGCGCCGCGCCAGCGCAGCACGGTCTCCCCGTCGTCGAGCACCGCGGGATAGAGCCAGAACTCGATCGTGAAGTCGTCCCAGCTTTGCCCCGGAGCGAACATCGCTTCCGGGGTAGCCTCGAGCAACACCCCGCCGTCGGTTGGCTCGAACCGCGCCGCCCCGTCGCCGAGGCGCGCCGGCGTCGCCACGCGCTGGGCTGCGCCGGTCACCCGGTACCGCCCGGCCGCGTCGTGAAACGGGGTCCGATTGAACGCCAACAGGAGGTCGGTGTCGCGATCGGGGCGGTACTCGCCGTCCTCGAGAAACAGATCAAACTCGCCGCGATACCCCTCGAGCAGCCGCACGCCGAGACGGTACTCGAGGTCGGCCCAGCCGTCTTCGCGACCGAGGCGCAGTTCGCGCTCGATTCCCGAAAGCGGAACGCCGACCGTGAGTAGCAATAGGATTGTGAACAGCCGTATTCGTTTCGCCGTCATTCTGATATACATTACATATCGGCAGTTATGGACGATCGTAAAACACTCTCGCCCCGCGCATCGGCACGCTACCTCCCGACAGAGCCGGGTGTTTACATCATGAAAGACCCCGACGGAGAGGTGATCTACGTCGGCAAGGCCAAGAATCTCCGCAGCCGTGTCGGCTCCTACTTCACCGGGGAGAAAGACCCCAAAACCGCAGTTCTCCGCACCCGCGTCGCCTGGATCGAGCATATCGTAACGCGCAATGAGTATGAAGCGCTGCTGCTCGAGAACAACCTCATCAAGGAACACGCGCCGCGATACAACATCAACCTCAAGGACGGCAAGTCGTATCCCGTGATCCGAATCACGAACGAGCCGTTCCCACGCGTATTTCGCACCCGAACCATCGTGGACGACGGGTCGCAGTACTTCGGGCCGTACACCGACCTCGACAAAGTTGACCAGTATCTCGAGTTGATCGAGCGGCTCTACCCGCTGCGCAAGTGTCGAGGGCGCGTGAAACCACGACCGCATCCGTGCTTGTACTATCATATCGGCCGCTGCAGCGCACCGTGCGCCGGAAAGACCACTAAAGAGAGCTACAACGAGAACGTCGAGCGTATCCGCCGTCTTCTCGATGGGGAAACCGAGGAGCTGCGCCGCGAGCTCGAGCACGGCATGAGCGAGGCCTCCGAGAGGCTCGAGTTCGAGCGCGCCGCGGAGTATCGCGACGGGTTACGCGCGATCGAGGCGCTCGCCGAGGATCAGCAAGTGATGGATTTCGATCCGGACGTGCGCGACTACATCGGATACGCGGTTAAGGACGAGCTATGCTCCTTCGCGGTGTTTCAGATGCGCGGCGGGAAACTGGTCGGTAACGAGACCTTCCACACACCGGTGTTCGGAACCGAGGAGGAAGACCTTACGCAGTTTCTGATGCGCTACTACGACGAGCTGCGCACACCGCCGGCGCGCCTGCTGCTCCCGCGACCGATTGAACTCCACGACTTCCTGACGTTCCTGCGCGAAAAGCACGGCGCCGAGACCGCGATAGAGGTCCCTGAAGCCGGTCGTGACGCCTCGCTACTGAGAATGGCGGTGCAGAACGCCACCAGTGATATCGAGAAACGCGCGCGCGAACGCGGGAATCTCCCGGCGCTCGAGGAGCTCAAGCGGGTACTCTCGCTCCCGCAGACGCCGCTGCGAATCGAGGGGTTCGATATCGCGCAGCTCTCGGGCAAACACCCGGTCGCGGCGCTGGTATCGTTTAACAACGGCATCCCCGACAAGGACGCCTACCGCCGCTACCATATCAAAACGCTCGAGGGCAAGATCGACGATTACGAAGCGATGCGCGAGGTTGTCGCGCGGCGCTACACGCGAGTTGTCAACGAGCGCGCCGCCAAGCCCGATCTGATCCTGATCGACGGCGGAATCGGGCAGGTCAACGCCGCGTCCGAGGTGCTGCAGGCACTCGGGCTCGATTCGATCGTGGTCGTCGGGCTCGCCAAACAGAACGAAGAGATCTTCCGCCCGCACACCGCGGAACCGCTGCGCCTCCCGGAAGGCTCGGCGCCGCTTCGGGTGCTTCAGTACGTGCGCGACGAAGCGCACCGCTTCGCCACCGGCTTCAACCAGCAACTTCGTAGCAAAGATATCGGTCTGTCGCAGCTTGAGTCGATTCCCGGGATCGGACCGGCGCGCAGCCGAACCATCATGCAGCGCTTCGAATCGCTACAAAACGTCGCCGAAGCCGACCCGGAGTACATCGCCGAAATCTGTAAGCTGGGCGTCGAGACCGCCGGCAAGGTTCGCGCCCTCGCGGCGCGGGTCACCACAGAGGCCGCGGGCTCGGCGAAAGACCGGCCGGCCGTGGCCGACGACAAGCCGGCTGCTCGCACCGCCCACGACGGCGCTACCGCGCCGGGAGAGCCGCGGCCGGATCGGGGCTGAGCGGCCCGGTGTGCGGCGAGCCCGCCGCGAGGCCGCCACGGACCACCAGCACGTAGATCAACTGCTGCTGGAGACCTTGATGCATCGGCGGGCGCAGCGAGCGAAACAGGGTGTCGTACTCCACGAGCCGCTCGAGAATCTGCTCGAGCTCGGCGCGTGAGAAGCGCTCGCTCGCGAGCGCATAGGTACGCTGGTTGCGTTTGCTGCGAATATTGAGCCGGGAGAACGCCTCGGAGCGGCTGAAGCGTGCAGCCTCGAGCAGCTTCAGCGTGTAGAGGTTCCGGAACTGCCAGACAAGCCCCGCGACAAGCTGCACCGGCTCCGAGACGCCCGAGAGCGTCATCTTCTGCAGCACCTCGAGCGCGCCGGAGAGGTCGCGCTCGGCGATCGCGGCGAACAACGTAAAGACGTTCTCTTCCTTGCTGTGATACACGAAGCGCTCGACATCCTCCACACCGATCGCCGCATCGGGGCCGAGAAAGAGACACAGACGATCGGCCTCGAGCTTGAGGTCCTCGGTATTGTTCTCCACCAGTTCGAGAATCAGCTCCGCCGCCTCGCCGGTGATCTGTACGCCCTTCTTGCGGAAGTACCCCACCAGCCAACCCTTCTTCTGGTTCTCAAACATCTCCCAGAACACTTTCCAGCGCTCGCTCGGAACCTTCTTCTTCAACTTCGTCTCGAGCTTGCTGTCGAGCCGTGGCGCGTCGCTTATGGCGACAAGCGTGGCGTCCGGGTTGGGGCGATCGGTGTACTCGAGAAGCGCCGCTACCTCGGCCTGGCGCTTGATCGAGTCGGCGTCGTAGAGCAACACCAGCCGATGCGCTGCGAAGAGATCGCCGGTGCGCAACAGGCGCACAACGTCCTCCACCGATGAATCGGCCGGATAACAGCGATAGAGGTCGGGCTCACTCCCGTGTTGCTTCTTGAGGTGCGCTTTTAGCTTCTCTAAGTATTCTTTCTTCTCGCCGTGCTCCGGCCCGAGGAGCACGAACACTGCACCTGCGGATTTCTTACTCATAGGTGCGGATCAAGTGGGCAAGTTTGCCGAGCACTCGCACCTCCCGAGTGTAGATCGAAGGATACTCGGGATTCTCGGCCTTGAGTCGAATACGGTTTTTCTCGCGGTAGAAACGCTTCAGCGTAACCGAGTCCTCGACGAGGGCCACCACGATATCTCCGTTGTCCGCGGTCGGCTGCGCGCGAAACAGCGCGATGTCGCGATCGTGGATACCGGCGTTCTCCATGCTGTCGCCGCGCACATGCAACGCGAAGTACTCGCCGCTTCCGAGAAACTGCCGCGGCACCGGAACGGTTCCTTCGTAGTTCTCTTCGGCGAACAGCGGCTTGCCGGCCGCCACGTTACCGAGAAGCGGCACGCCGATCACCTCGTTCTCGTTAGGGCGAGCATCCGCGTCGTCCTCGGAACGCTCAAGCACCTCGATCGTGCGCGAGCGGTGATCGTTAAGACCCACGTAGCCCTTGCGCTCGAGCGCCTTGATATGGTCGTAAGCGCCCTTCACCGAGATACCGAAGGCACGCGAGATCTCGCGAAAGGTCGGGGGATAGCGGTGTTCAAGCAGATAGCGCTTGACGAACTCGAGAACCTCACGCTGTCGTTCGGTGATTGCTATCATCGCTCCACTTTGATCCCGTACTTTCGCAGCTTCCCGTGCAGGTTGCTGGGGTACATCCCGAGCGCCTCAGCGGTACGCGAGATGTTGTTACGCTGCTCCGCAAGCTTCATCTCGATATATCGCCGCTCGAAGCTTTCCTTCGCTTCGTTGAGCCCCATATCGCGGAACGACTCGAGCTCGTCGCTCTTTGGTTGCGACCGTTCGCCGCCGAGGTGGCGACCGATGACCTCGGCGTCAATTTCCTCACGGTCGCTCATTATGTTAATCCGTTCTACGAAATTTTTCAATTCCCGAATGTTACCCGGCCAGTCATACTCTTTCATACGCTTGAGCCCGTCCTCGGTTACCCGCCGGGGCGGGCCGTCGGGCGGATAGCGGTGTAGCTTCATGAAGTACTCGACCAACAACGGCAGGTCTTCGAGGCGCTCGCGCAGCGGCGGCACGTGAATCGGAATCACGTTCAATCGAAAGTAGAGGTCCTCGCGGAAGTGTCCGGCCTCGATCTCGGCTCGGATGTCCTTGTTGGTGGCGGCGATTACGCGCACATCCACCTGCAGCGTCTGCTCGCCCCCCACGCGCTCGAACTCCATCTGCTGCACCGCGCGCAGCACCTTCGACTGCGCCGGAAGCGACATATCGGCGACCTCGTCGAGAAACAGCGTGCCGCGATCGGCGAGCTCGAACTTGCCCTTACGCCGCGAGACCGCGCTCGTAAACGCGCCTTTCTCGTGGCCGAACAGCTCGCTCTCGATCAGGGTGTCGGGAATCGCGGCGCAGTTTACCTCAACGAACGGCCCGTGCGCCCGACGGCTGTGCATGTGAATCTCGCGTGCCACGAGCTCCTTGCCGGTACCGTTCTCGCCGGAGATCAGAATGCGTGAATCGCTCGCCGCGCTCTGCCGAATGATCTCGCGGACCCGCTCCATTGCCGAGCCCTCGCCGAGCATCTGCAGCTCGGTCTGCATCGAGCTCCTCAGCATGCGGTTCTCGTTTTTCAACTGCGCGAGCTCGATAGCGTTGCGTACCACAGTAAGAACCTTCTCGAGACTAAGCGGTTTCTCGAGAAAATCAAACGCGCCGGCCTTGACCGCCTTCACCGCAAGATCGATGTTGCCGTGTCCCGAGATAATCACCACCGGCATGCCGGGGTAGGTCTCCTTGATCTCCTTCAGCACGTCTATCCCGCCCTTGTTCGGCAGCCAAACATCGAGGATAACCGCGTCGACGACTACCTCGTTGAGCCGGGCGAGCCCCTGGATACCGTCTTCGGCTACCGTGACCGCGTAGCCCTCGTCGGTGAGAATCGCCTCGAGCACCTCCCGGATGCCTTTCTCGTCGTCTATCACTAACACACGATTGGCCATATGACGCTCTTACGCTCCCGGAATATCGATGAAAAACGTTGTGCCGACCGACTCACCGGTCTCGAACCAGATCTGGCCGTCGTGGTCGAACACCATCCGCTCCACGATCGACAGCCCCAAGCCCGACCCATCGGACTTGGTCGTGAAGTACGGGTTAAAGACCTGATCGTAATGCTCCGGAGAGATACCGCAACCGGAGTCCTGCACGCGAATGCGACAGTAACGGGTATTGCCCTTGGTGACAAGGTCGGCGCTCACCACAACCTCACCGCCCTCGCCGTTCATCGCATCGAAGGCGTTGCGGAACAGGTTCACAAACACCTGCTTCATTTGCTTCGGGTCTACCACCACCTCGAGGTCCTCAGGCAGCGATTCGTAGCGAATGGTATGGCCGTGCACGTGTTCGTACATCGCGGCCGCATCGTCGAGCAGGCGACGGAGTACCACGCGCTCGCGTTGCGGTTTCGGCAGGCGCGTGAAGGCGCGAAACTCCGCGAGCAGCTCGTTGAGGTTCTCCACCTCGCTGATGATCGACTGCATCGCCGGCTCAAACACCTCGTCAAAATCGTCGCTTCGGGCGTGGTACTTGCGCACCAGGCGCTCCGCCGAGAGCTTGATCGGGGTGAGCGGGTTCTTGATCTCGTGAGCAAGCCGCTGAGCGATCTCCTGCCATGCGGCCACCTTCTCGGTCTGCTTCATCTTCACACGGGTGCGCTCGAGCTCCCCTACCATGCGGTTGAAGCTGTCGACCAGCAGACTGAGGTCGTCCTTGGAGCGCGTAAGGATTCGGATCGAAAAATCGCCCTCGGCCACCCGTCGCGTCGCATCCTCCAACTGCACGATCGGCCGAATGATCTCGTCGCTCAGCAGAAAGCTCACGAGAATCGCCATCAGGATCAACGGAAACGAAAACAGCCCGTAAAACGCCACCAACAGAAGCAGGAACACCGGCTGCACGCGCTCATACTGCAGAAAACTCTCGCGCGCGGTCGTGAGCAGTTCAGCCGAGCGTTCGAAGCCGGGCGGTAACACGATCGAGATCACCGCGTGCCGGCCGCCGGCGAGGCTCGCGCGGACCCGCAGCACGCTGGTCTCAGCCGAGGAATCGCGCATCACCATCCCGTCGCGAACCGCCGGGAGGTCGTCGGCATCGAGTCGGGCCGGTTCCGCACCGCCGAAGAATACCTCCTCGCGCTCGGCGTCAAACAGCTGCAACGCGTCGATATCCGGGTTGATAGAACGAAGATCGAGCCACGCGTCTTCGGGGTCGGCGAGCACCCACCCGTCGTCCTCCGAGAAACGCTCGGCGAGCCGCTCGAGGTTCGCTACCTTGGATTCATAGTGCCGCAGCGAAGCGGCGAGACCGCCCTCGAGCGCCTCGCCGGTGCCGCCGCCGAACCACGAGCTCATCACGGTGTTGATAACGGTGATCGAGAGTACCGCCTGCGGCACCGATGCAAGCAGCACCACAACGCCGAAGAACAGCAGCAGCCGGAGCTTAAACCCGACCCCGGGCCGCCCCGCGGCGCGGTCGCGCACCAGCCGCACTACTTGCAGCAGCAACACAATCAGGAGAACCGCCGGAAACGCCAGCGCGCCGACAAGAACCAGCGCGTTCGAGGCGTCGAACCCGATCGAGAACTCGGTCAGCAAGTGCTGCGACAACAGCACCACCACCGCCACGATCAACAAATAGAGAACAACGATGCTAAAGATGCTGGTAAGTGAGGTGCTCGCGTTTCGCCCGTGCTTCATCACCGAGTCATCGGAGTCGAGGGTGTCTGCAGGTCGACCCGATTCCACCCCGAGCGGAAGATGCTCTCCGGGAACAGGAAGCTCAGCATACGCAAGGCCGGCGCAAGTCTAACCGGCCTCACCTCGACTCTGGACTCAATATACACCGCGTCGGACGGTTTTTCGTATTTGGGAAGGTCAAAACGATAGTCTTGCAACTGTACCAGACTTGAGAGATACAAACCGGCCGAGTCGTACTCGCGGGTGGTACCGTCGGGCTTCTCGATCACGAACGCCTTGCTGAAGGCGTCGTAGCGCCCCTGCAATCGCAGCGACTCCTCGTGAAGCAGCGTGTCACCGAACACGCCGAGCAAGCCGTCGGTGCGTCCGTAAACTCGGAAGGTATACTCGATCTCGGAGCGCAACCCCTCGGCCGCGGCGGCCATCAACTCCTCGCCGTCGTACCCGTCGAGCAGCACATTCACGCGCACACCCGTGCCGTCGAACTCGGCCGAGACGTGGCTTTCGAGGGCCTGTAGCTGCGACGGAGCCCACACCGACAGCAGCGCGACGACCGCAATCGCGGTAATACGTGCGCCGAGCCTAGTCCTCTTCAAAGCGGTTCTCGAACAGTTGAGACAACGCATCGACGGCCTCCGATTCATCTTCGCCTTCGGCTTTTATCGTGAGAGAGCTATTGTAGCTTGCCCCCAGCGTTATGATACCCATGATCGACTTGGCATTGATCTCTTCGTTCTCATTCTTGAACGCGATCTTCGATTTAAACCTGCTCGCGGTTTGCACGATCAATGCCGCCGGACGAGCGTGAATACCCGCACGGTTCTTAATTACTACACTCCGTTCCGTCATAGCACTACCCGCTGCTCAGATCGTCGTAGCTCATTGGATCGCGCTCCTGAAAGTGACGTGACCGCGCGTTCTCGGTCTCCAACCATTTTAGCACACTCTGGTTGAACTCACGGGCCGAGTAATACCCCATTTTTTTCAGTCGCTCGTTCATTGCTGCGGTCTCAATAATCACCGGAATATTGCGCCCCGGCTTCACCGGGACCTGCAAGTACGCAACCTTGACGCCGAGAATCTCTCGCGTCCGCTCCTCGGCGCCGATGCGGTCGTAGCTTTTATCGGAATCCCAGACCTCCAACTCAACGATCAATTGGATTTGTTTTTTGTCTCGGATCGCCCCTACACCGAACAAGTGCGTAATATTGATGACACCCAGACCGCGTATCTCCATGTGGTGACCGAGGGTAGGGTTCGCGCCGTACCCCAGCAGGATATTCCCGGCGACGCATCGGATCTCCACCGCGTCGTCGGCCACCAGGCGGTGCCCGCGCTCAACAAGCTCCAGCGCCGCTTCGCTCTTCCCGACCGCACTATCGCCGAGAATCAGGACCCCGATACCGAACACCTCGACCAAGACGCCGTGCTTCGTCTCTTGAGCCGCAAAGACATTGCTCAGCGCACGCATGAGCCGCGCCTGAAACTCCGAAGACGGCAGGTCGCTCTGCAGTATCGGGCAGGTGTAGCGTTCGGCGAGCTCGAAGAACTCCTTCGTCGGCTCGAGCCCGTGCGTGAACAGGACGCAGGGCACGTCGTCGCGGCTCAGCAGACGCTGTACGGTCTCGAACTCTCCCTCATTCGCAAGCTTCTGCAGATAAGCGGTTTCGCCGCGACCGAAAATCTGAATGCGTTCCGGCCCGAAGTTCTCGAAAAAGCCGCTCAACGCGAGCCCCGGCCGATTCAGGTCCGGAACCCTTATCTCGCGCGCCAAACCGGGACGCCCTCCGAGACAACGCAGGTTCAAGGCGTTGTGCTCTTTGAGGTCGAGATTCAGCAGATCCAGTACAGTAAACCGCTCCATGTCATGACCGGTCTTTGATCTTATCTTTCTCTTTGCGTACTTTGTGGTCGAGCTTGTCGAACAGGCGCTCGAGGCCCTCGTATAACTCAAAACTGTTTGTCTTCACGACGCTCGAGACGCCCCAACGAAAATGCAACTTAGCCTCGAGCACATACTCGCTCTTTTCTTTCGTGATCGTGAAGTCGAGGTTCACGATGTAGTCCTTGGCAAAATCCAGCTTCTCGAGCTTCTTGTCGATAAACTCTTTGGTCTCGTCTTGGATGTCGAGATGTACGCCCTTCAGTTCAATATCCATGATTACCCCTTTCTATCGATCGTAAGACGAAGAAATGTCCAACTCTCGCCGATACTTCGCCACCGTGCGCCGCGCGATCTTAATCCCGCGCTGCAACAACAACTCCGCAATCTTTTGATCCGAGAGATGCGTGTCTCCGGACTCTTGTTCCAGAATCTCCCTTATATTTTCTTTTACCGCTTCTTTGGAAAACTGTCTGCCCCCGGAACTCGTTTTGGAGACCGCGTTCGAGAAAAAATACTTCAGCTCGAAGATGCCCCACTCGGTCTGCACGTACTTCCCGGTGGTAATGCGCGACACCGTTGCCTCGTGAACGCCGACCTCCCCGGCAATGTCGCGCAGCGTCAGCGGCATGAGATACTTCGGTCCTCGAAGGAAGAAGTCGCGCTGGAACTCAACCACCGCGCGCGCCACCTTTAGCAAGGTTTGATTGCGCTGCTGTATACTGTGGATGAACCAGCGCGCGTCCTTGACGCTGTGGGTGACGAAGCGCTTAACCTGCTTGTCCTTTCGCTGCTCCTCATCCTCCGCGAGCGCGTCGAAAAACGGGTCTATCCCGAGAACCGGTATCTCCTCTTCGTTGAGAATGATCACCAGACGACCGTCACGAATTGTGACCAACAGATCGGGGATGACGTAGGTCGGTTTCTCGGTAGAGTACAAGCGCCCAGGGAACGGCGTCAATGTACGAATAAACCCGATCTCATCCTCAAGCTCCTGCTGCGTCATCTTCAACTTCCGCGTGATCTCGTTGTAGCGCCCCTTCTCCAACGCCTCGAGGTGGTTCTCCAGGACCGCAACGGCGTTCGGCGTGGCGTCTTCCGCGTGCCGAGCCTGCACGATCAGCGACGCGCGATAATCCGGTACGCAGGTGCCGACCGGTTCGAACGACTGAATCACCTCTCGAATGCGCTGCAACCGCTCGCGATTCTCCGGCCGAGCCAAGGTTTCAGGATCCTCACGATCGAAACCGTTCTCGTCGAGGTTGCGGATCAACAACTCGCCGATCTCAAACTCCTCGTCCGAGATCGGTTGCAGCCGCAGCTGCCACAGCAGATGCTCTTGCAACGACTCGGGGCGCGCGAGCGCACCCTCCATGAACTGCCGCTTAGCGTCTCCGGCGCTCTCGTCGTACGAAGAGCTCGTGAACCCCGGATCGGAGCTGTTCTCGAAGTATTCATACTCTTCGGGAGTTGCCACCGCCTCCTCGAGCGAGGTTGTACCGGGATCCTCGGCGATCTCGAGCGCCGGGTTTCGCTCGAGCTCCTGTTGGATGCGAAACTTCAGCTCCTGAAGCGGCAACGCCATCAGCTGGATACTCTGAACCAGCTGTGGGTTCATCTTGAGGCGTTGCTCTTGGACGAGTCCTTGCCGTTGATTTTGCACGCCTACTTTTCGACCTCTGCGAACATATTGGCCGAGGGTAGGCGCTTTGTCAACGTTGGAAGTATTTGCGTATTTCCGGGAGTATTCCTGCAACCCCGCCCCGCCCGATTCCCACCGGAGCCCGGATCAGAGGCGGAACTCCTCTCCCAGGTAGACCTGTCGCGCGATCGGGCTCTCCATCACCTCGTCGCGACCGCCTTCGACCACGATGCTCCCGTTATTGATGATGTAGGAGCGGTGCGTTATCTCGAGCGTGTCGCGCACGTTATGGTCGGTGAGCAATACGCCGATGCCGCGCTCGGCAAGCCCGCGCACGATTGTTTTGATCTCATAAACCGCGATCGGATCGATGCCGGCGAACGGCTCGTCGAGGAGCAGAAAACGAGGCGAGATCGCGAGCGCGCGCGCGATCTCGGTCCGGCGACGCTCCCCGCCGGAGAGCGTGTAGGCCGGCTGTCGACGAATTGTGCCGATGCCGAGGTCCTCGAGAAGTTCTTCGAGCTGCGCGCGCCGCTCACCGGAGCTGAGATCGCGGCGGATCTCGAGTACCGCGCGCACGTTCTCCTCGACCGTGAGCTTGCGAAACGCCGAAGCTTCCTGCGGCAGGTACGACACGCCGGCGCGCGCACGACGGTACATCGGCAAGCGCGTTACATCTCGGCCGTCGAGCAACACGCGACCCGAGTCGGGGCGAATGAAACCTACCACCATGTAGAACACCGTAGTCTTTCCGGCGCCGTTCGGCCCGAGAAATCCCACGATCTCCCCGGAGGTCATCGCGAACGATACCTCGCGGACGACCTGCTTCTTGCCGAAGCTCTTGCAGAGTTTCTCGGCCGACAGCCGGCTCGCGGCGGCCGCCGGCCGGTCGTTCGCAGCTACCCCGCCCTCTCCTCGCTCCCTACTCACGAGGCCCACCCTCGGCGGCGTCCGGCTCGGCACGATCGTCTTCCTCGTCCGGATCTTCCTCCGCGCGGGATCCGATCGCTCCGCTGACACGTCCGTGCATCATGACCTCGTCGCGGTCCAGGTCGATCACGATCCGCATCGCGCGATAATCGTCCACCCCGCGGCGAACCTCCGGCACGCCCGAAAGCTCCAGCACCTCGGTGTCGCGGCGGTATCGCGCGAGCTGCGATCGAGTCTCGAGGTCTTCACCATAGATTCGTACCGCCGCCTGCACCACCATGAGCTCCTCGTCGCTGCGGTACTCGAGGAAGCCTCCGCGCACCGTGATGGCGTTCCGTTCGTCCTCGAGCACAACCGATCCTTCGGCCTGCAGATTCTCCGCCTCGCGATCGTAGCGCAGTTGTTCCGAGGTGAGCGTAAACTCGCGCTTTGTGTCGACGAGCTCGACGTTACCGGTCGCAACGGCGTAACGAAACTCCGAGCCGTAGATCTCGACGCGCTCGGCCTCGATCACGAGATCTTCGCTGCGGATTCCGGCGTTTCCCTCGAGCACGGTACGCTCGCGGCCCTCGGTTAGGGTGACGGTTGTGCGGTCACCGAAAAACTCGAAACGCTCGGCCGCCCCGAGCACGCCGGACGCCGGCGCCGGCCAGAGCAGCAGGCACAAGAGCACCGCTCGCGCACGCCACGAGCCTCGCGCACGCGCACACCGCGCGCCGGCGGTCGACTCGTGAACAACTGCGTCAATCTCGCACATCGGTGCCTCCGCCGCCGTCGTCATCGCTCGATACCATCGTGCCGCGCACCTCTGCGCTGAACGAGAGATCTCGCAGCTCCAACTCGGCGCTGAACCCCAGCCCCGATACCACCGACCCGTCGTCCTTCTCGATCGAGACGCGCTCCTCCGGCCGGCCCAACACCACGCGCGCCTCGTGGTCGTACTGCAGGAACTCGGCGTAGATCCAGGCCGCCTGTTCGTGAGAATACAGGCGCACATCATCCCAGAACTCTACGTTGTCGGAATCGGTAAAGATCCGTGCGTGCCCCGCGCTTCCCTCGGTTGCAACAGTTCCGTCGCGCGAAACCTCCTGAAAGCGTACGTCTTGGAGGAGTTGCTCCTGTTTGGCAGGAAAATACTGCACCCGCTCGGCAACGATCCTAATCTCACCGTCCTCGCGGACCGCGGTCACAATCGCGTCCGTCAGCTCGGCCTCCGGCAACTCGGCGTCAAACTCCTCGTCGAACTCGGTGTCGCCGTAATCGAGGCTGCAGCCGGCCGCAGCCGAGACAGCGAGCGAGACGAGCACGAGACACAACACGATCCCCGGGCGACGGAGCAGCCGCCCAGGCGCGCCTACCCCGTGGTTGCGCCCACGCGGCGTTGTAGGCTCACGCCGACGAACGCCCGAAACAAGGGATGCGCGCGCGTGGGTTTCGAGATAAACTCGGGATGGTACTGCACGCCTACGCCCCAAGGGTGATCCGGCCATTGCACCGCCTCCACCAAGGCCTCGTCGAGCGTGACGCCGGCGACAATGAGTCCGGCGTCCTGCAACCGAGACCGGTATGCGTTCGAAACTTCGTAGCGATGCCGATGTCGCTCACGGATGCTCGTTTTTCCGTACGCTTCATGCAGCCTGGTCCCCTCTATAACGCGCGACTCGCTCAGCCCGAGACGCATCGTTCCACCGTAGTTCTTGATATCGATCTGCTCCTCGAGCAGGCTGATCACCGGGTTACGGCATTCCGGCGCAAACTCGGTACTGTCGACATCCTCTAATTCGAGAACGTAGCGCGCGTACTCCAAGACCATGACCTGCATTCCGAGACAGATGCCGAGGTACGGAATCCCGTGCGTGCGCGCTGCGTGCGCAGCAAGAACCATCCCGTTGATACCGCGGCTGCCGAATCCTCCGGGGATCAGCACGCCGTCGACCTCAGCCAACAAAGCCCCCGGATCCTCGGCCTTCTCAAAGCGCTCGGAATCTATGCGCACCAGCTCGACTCTACTCTCGGACGCGATCCCGCCGTGGAACAAGGCCTCGTCGACCGACTTATACGAGTCGTTCAAGTCGATGTACTTACCGACGAGGGCGATGCGCGCGGTGCGCTCGGCCGTGCGGTAGACCGAGGCGACGTGTTGCCACTCAGCGAGATCGGCTTTCGGAATCTCGAGGTCGAGCTTGCGGAGCACGATTTCGTCGAGCTTTTGGTGATGATAAATCAGCGGGATCTCGTAGATCGTCGACTCGATATCGTAAGCCGAGATCACCGCATCGTACTCCACGTTGGTGAACAGCGCGATTTTGCGCCGTAGGTCGTCCTCGAGCTTGTACGGCGCGCGACAAAGCAACACATCGGGCTGAATCCCGATCTCGAGCAGCTCCTTCACCGAGTGCTGCGTCGGCTTCGTCTTGAGCTCGCCTCCGGCCACCTCGGGGATCAAGGTTAGGTGAACCGAGATCACGTTTCGGTGCCCCATCTCGTGAATCATCTGGCGCGCGGCCTCAAGAAACGGCACCGACTCGATATCGCCGACCGTCCCGCCGATCTCGACGATCGTGACGTCGACCTCCGGCTGATCGCCGACCATGCGAATACGCTGCTTGATGCGGTCGGTTATATGCGGAATAACCTGCACCGTACGGCCGAGATAGCGGCCTTCGCGCTCGCGCTGTATCACTTCTTGGTAGACCTGCCCGGTGGTTACCGAGTTAGCCCGACTCAACGGCGAAGCGGTGAAGCGCGCGTAGTTTCCCAGATCGAGATCGGTCTCGGCGCCGTCGTCGGTGACGTAGACCTCGCCGTGCTGATACGGGCTCATTGTGCCGGCATCAACGTTTATGTAGGGATCTATCTTGACCATACGGACATTGAAGCCGCGACACTCGAGCAAAGCGCCGAGTGAGGCCGCTGCAACGCCCTTTCCGAGACTGGAACACACGCCGCCACTGACAAAGACGTACTTCTTCATGTGCACCGATTATTGTAAACCGCACCGCCCCTGTCAATTGCCGCGTGTCGTTTGGGCTCTATCGAGCGGCAGGTAGGCGTAGCCGTCGCCTTCAACGCGCTCCGGCGTTGCACCGTGCTGCGATCTGTACAGCGCCACATGCAGGTAGATCGGCACCCCCATGCGGACCGCAAGCGCGACCGCGTCGCTCGGACGCAGCCGCAGGCTATAATTGCCGTGCCGGTCGCTGTAGCTGAGACGCGCGCGCCGCTCCCGGCCGTGCGCGGAGTAGATCATCACATGACGCGGCTCCAGCCCATGCAGGTCGAACAACGTGACGAAGAGATCGTGCGTTTGCGGCTCGTTACTTACCGCGCCCTCGAGAGCCAAAACGATTGACCCGGCCTCGGCCGCACCAAGCGGCAGACCCACCACACGTTGATCCGAAGCACCGCGAAGGAGGATAACGGGATCGGTGTGAGCCGGGCCGGCGGCAACGCCCGCCGGCGTAACGGGTATCCAGCTAGTGTTCATTTGCCGTTCATTATATCGCGAGTTCGCCGAAAATCACGGATTTTCGCAACCTTGACAGCGAATACCGAAAACAATACACTTCGAGCGCGGAGCGGCCGGGCAATCGGGCCGCTCAACATACCGAAATGTCATCAGATTTTTTAAACGACACAGAGTTTGCGAAGTTTCGCGACACCATTTATCAAGAGAGCGGTATCAACTTCACGGTTGCCAACCGCTCGATTCTCGAGAGTCGCCTGAAAGAGAGGCTCCGCACTCTCAAAATATCGAGTCTAGACGAGTATCACCGCTGCATCATCCGCGATAAAGACGAGATGCGCGCGTTTCTGGACTCGATCACGACGAATCTTACCCGTTTTTTTCGAAACGCTGCTCACATGGAGGCGTTCGAGTATTACGTGCTGCCGGAGCTGGTGGCAAGCAAGCGCGCGGGCGATCGAACGATCCGCGTCTGGAGCGCCGGGTGCTCGAGCGGTGAGGAGCCCTACACCGTCGCGATGGTCATGAAAGAAAATCTTCCGCCGGAGTTCAAGATCTCGGTAGTCGGCTCCGATATCAGCCTGAAATCGCTCATGGTAGGGCGTGAAGGATACTACCCCGAGAGCCGAGTGGGCAACGTACCCGAAAAATATCTTAAGAAGTACTTCACTCGTCATGAAAGCGGTTACCGCATCACCGAAGAAATCCGCGAGCTCGTGACCTTCGATTATCACAATCTCAAGCACGACAGCGGACTCCGCAATCTCGACGTGGTGTTTTGCCGCAATGTGCTGATCTACTTCGATGAAGCAGCCCAAAAGGCGAGCGTCAATCGCTTCTGGGACGTTATGGGGCCGTATTCGTTCTTGTTCATCGGGCATTCCGAGTCATTGTTCGGAATGAACACGGGCTTTGAGTTCCTAAAGACCGACTGGGCCTGTCTCTATCGAAAAACGACATCGTCCGCGGGAGGAACAACGTGAGCTCGCGTCCGCTTTCGGTCCTGGTAGTCGACGACTCGGCCCTGATGCGCAACCTCGTCTCGCGAATCCTGGAGTCCGCGTCCGACATCACGGTCTGCGGCACCGCCATGAACGGGAAGTTTGCGCTACAGAAGATCGAGCGCATGAAGCCCGATTGTGTGGTGCTCGATATCGAGATGCCGGAGATGAACGGCCTCGAGTTCCTCGGCGAGCGGCGCAGTCGCGGTCTCGAGATTCCGGTTATCGTGTTGTCCTCGGTGGTGACGAAGGGCGCGAAGGTCACTATGGAGGCGCTCAGCCTCGGAGCGAGCGACTTTATCCTCAAGCCTTCCGGAGCGATCTCGGAGGACATCCAGTCTGTCGGCGGGCAGCTTATAGCACAAGTACGCTCCTACGGCGGCGCGTATCGCCGCAAGCGCACCGACGAGCCGTCCCCGCCGGCCGAAGCGGCCCCAGCCGGCGACGGTCCGGCATCCGACGCCGCCGAAGCAGCGGCGTCGGGAGCAGCCTCTGCGGCCGACGCCCCGACCACAACGCCCGCGCCCGATCGACAGTTTCAGCGCGACGCCGTCGAGGCCTCGGTCGCGACCACACCGCGGATCACCACAGAACGCATCGTGCCGAAAACCGAGCCGACCGCACTGGAGCTGATCGCGATCGGCATCTCAACCGGCGGGCCGAACGCGCTGCGTCGCATCATGGCAGAGATCGATGCCGAGATCGGGCTGCCGATCGTGATCGTCCAGCACATGCCGGAAGGATTCACGGCCGAGTTCGCCAAGAGTCTCGACCGCGTTTGTCCGCTCGAGGTACGCGAGGCGGCGGACGGCGATCTTCTCAAGGCGGGGCGCGTTATGATCGCGCCGGGAAATCGCCACATGCTCGTTGAGCGGCGGCGACTTGCAAACGTTGTGCGCATAGACGACGGGCCCCCGTGCAACGGTCATCGACCTTCGGTCGACGTGTTGTTCGAGTCGATCGCTCACGCCTACGGCAACCATGCGATGGCGGTGATCATGACCGGCATGGGGAAAGACGGTGCCGCGCAGATCGG